>NZ_DAIUCO010000001.1:0-82335 GCF_036846085.1 Noviherbaspirillum sp.
GGTTTGGGACGATCGAGCAGCTCATCGCCGAAGACCGACCCGATGCCGAGACGCGGGAACACGCCGATTTTTGCCGCAAGATCGGTTTGCCGATCTGTTTTGCCGACATGGAAGCGGCAAACATCAGTGAGGCGGAGCTCGTCGCAATTGCACAAAAAACGTGCGCCGCACCGTATATCGGTCATCTGCATCCGCCAGCCGACGTAACCCGGGTCGTTGATTGTCTAAGGCGTGCTGACAGGATGGGGGCCAGTTTCGCGCAGCGCTAAGACTGCGGCTCTCGGCTTGGTCGCGCTGCGGCCGTTGACCCGCGTACGAGCAGAGATAACGGCTGCAGCATGGAGCGAATGGTTGTCTTGCGTCCCTCGATAATATCGATGAGACCGACGGCGCCGTCGTAGCCCATTCGTTCAACCGGCATATCGACCGTCGTCAGGGGCGGGTAGACCGCTTCAGCCAGGGGCCCATCATGGACGGTGACCACGGACATCTCGTCAGGTATCTTGATGCCATACTGCTGAATGGCCATGATTGCACCGGCCGCGGTCGTGAGCGTAATAGGAAAAACAGCGGTAGGGGGCTCTTTCACTTGTTGGAGTATGGTTCGCATCGCTTCGGCTCCGCCCTTGATCGTGTAGCCGGACACTGCCACCAGGTCGGGGTCGTAGGCAATGCCAGCCTCGGCCAACGCATCCCGGTAACCCGCGAACCGTCCGATACCGGTGGATGGATTGAGCTGGCCCGACAGGTGTGCAATCCTTGTATGACCGAGTCCGATCAGGTGTCGCATAGCAATTTTTGCCGCTTCCGCGCTCTCGAAATAAATCGAGTTTTCGATTCCTTCCACTGTACGATTCAATAGGATGACCGGCACATGCGCCTTTCGGGCGGCGCGCAGAACGATGCTGTTGTCGTCAAGGGTCGTGATCAGCAGGCCATCCACCCGGTTGGCGCTTGCCAGCCGTTCATACGCGGCATCGTCCGACGAGCCTTCCTCGATATGTGCAATCAGCAATGAATACCCGCGCTCACGGGCTCCGCGTTCGGCACCGATGATCATCTGTGAGAAAACCGGATTGTCCAGCTGCGGTACGGCGATCCCAAGCGAGAATGTTTTCGCTGCGCGGAGGCTGCGTGCGGTCATGTTAGGCTGATAGTTCAGGCGCCGGGCCGTCTCGAGGATGCGTTGACGCGTATCGTCGCTCACGCGCTGGTTATCCGCGCCCCGCAGCACCCTGGATGCCGTAGAGACATCCACACCTGCCTGCTGCGCGACATCATTGAGAGTGGCACGGGCCAATTTCTCGACCGGGGAACGATGGCTGGTTGGACGTTTCGACATTGCTTAAGTGTATACCGGCGTTTCAAAAGAGTGATACTTGCCGATAGTTTCTGCCAAAAAACGACAGGTGGAAATAGGGTCCGCGTTGCCAGGGCTGGTGCATCGGATCAAAGAAGCTGACTGGTCTGGTCTGATTGCTTGCATGCCTTGGCAACGGTCTTGAAGAGGCTCAATCCGCACCCGAGAGCAGGGGGATAACGTGCCCGTCGATGCAGGGCGTTGCAGCAAAAAGGATGCCAGAAACGCCATGATAAACCAGTAGGGTTCGGAGGATGACGGAGCAAAAAGGATCGCTCCCCTGCGGTCAATTCGGCCGACGACTATCTTTATCGGCCATGGATATCATCGACTGCGACGCTGCGCAAGAGCGTCAGCGCCTGTGGTACGGAACGACCCGCAAGCGTGCTCAGCGTGAAACGCGCAGTTCGCCGAAGGCGCGGCAGCAGCGACAGCGGCACCAGCACTATTGCACCACGCTGGATAGGCGCGCGGGTGGTAGCAAAAGACCAGGAAGTGCGGCTTCGCTATTCAGCATTGCCTTAATCAGGCGGGCGACCAGGAGGAAGAGTGGACCAAAGCGCTGGTTCGGCTTGCCTTAGAAGACGTGGACATCGTGGCGGGCACGCTGCCGTGGCGGCGCCGAACTGCCTGCAGCAACAGCGCGATGTGGCAGAGCCGAATCAGGTATCGGGCACCGATATCATCTGTATTCGCACGCATGACGGTGGACTGCTCCTGCGGCGGTAATCGATTTTTCCGCCCGACCGAAAGTTGCAGTCAATGCACCCCTGCGTCGACCAGGAACGGGCAGTGAATGCATGGTTGATGGCTGTCTGGCGTTGCCGGCCAAAACGGACCGTAACGGTGCATTCGGGCCAGGGCAGCCATTTCAGCAGCGATGACTGTCAGGACTTGCTGACGGCGCATAACGTTCAGGCCAACTGGTTGTTTAAGCAGGGATGAAATATCTCTCTATCCGAGTCGGATACCGCTATATCCTTCCGAGGTCAGCGTGCTTGGTGCCAGTAATGGATGCAGGTGGTATTCTCATCGCTAAGCGGGCACTGATGACGTTTTCACGAAGTCGTCCCAACGCCGAAGCTTGCTTCACGCTGCGTGCAGCTGCTTCCTCTATTTCGCTCACCCACTGGTCAAGGATTGCCCATTGTTTGCCACACTTTGCTTGGCTTGCGATATGCGTGAGCGAATCAAGCAACCGAACCATGACTTCCACGTTGCCCTCTGCGTTTGCAAGAATCTGGCGGTACGATAAATTGACCAAGTCTTCAAAATCCGGTGTTTTTGCAATGACGCCAGGCTCTGTTTCAGTAGCGCTGAACACCGGTGAAATGCGCCGAGTTGAACAAAAGGATAGCAAAGCCGATAGATGGTCGATGCAGGTGATCGCGGTCGTCGTGTCATTGATGCTTGGTGACAGAGCCTTCAGTGCAATGTCAACCAACTGACGAATGCCAAATGCGGCATCCTGATCGATCGTGCGATACGAGGCAACTGCATAGAAGTTGTTGATCTCTCTGATGGCTATCTCGTCCATCCGGGTTGTGCCGGAAATCGCAACAAGCGGCCGGCCCGACGCAATAAATTCTCCTACTCCGACCTCCATGCGAATAATGACCGCATGCTTCCGGGCGAAGGCACGCAAGCCATCTGAATCGACCGTCTGAATATAGCCGATCCTGGAAGCAGGAATGTTTTGCCATGCGGCGTCCGAAAAATTGTCAGCAAACTTGATGTGATCTGCATCATCTTCCATGTCGGCTGAGTACAGCTTTCCCATCGCTTGTAGCGTCTCTTCGGTGACTGTCTTGATGATTTCGGATGCTTGAATGGACGAGGAAATATGATGGATGAAATAGATAAAAAAGCCGATGCCGACGACTGCGAGCACGACGGCGCCCAATACTGCGAGGGAAGGGACAAAAATATTGCTATCACCACTGACCGTACGCAACACAAGCAGACAATAAATATACACGCCGACAAAAACTCCGAGCACGGTCTGTGTGGACCTGTCGCGCATGAAGTTGCGGAGAATTCGGGATGTGTATTGCGATGACGCCAGCGCTAGAGCAACGATCGTGATGGAGAAAACCACACCTGCGACGGTTGCCATGGATGATGCAATCGCCGATAGCATCCCACGCGCACCTTCGGCTTCGGTGTCGAATACCCGCGGCCATAAGGCACGCAGGTCCTTATAGAAGTATCGATCGATTTCGACAAGGGAGAGCGCTAGACCGATGGCGGTCAGGATCAGAAGCGAAGGAACGAACCAAAGGCTCGAACGAACGAAGATGAGGAGTTGTTGCAGATGGACTTTTTTCAGCATGTCTGTCCTTCCAAGGTGTTGTTACGTTGCCGTGCACCTTGTATCTCTTGGCAAGCGATACCACTGTCTGGACAAGTCAGCATGAGGCAGTGAAATGTCACCTAAATTTGGTGATATCGAGCCGATAACGTAGCCAGAAACCAGGTGGCATAGATGGCGCGAAAAACACCTCATAGCGTCCTCGGCCGGCACTCGCCGCCGAACGATATAGAGGGTAGTCGGGTGGAAGCATCGTTAGCAAGACAGTAAGTACACCGGCAACAAACAATAATTCGAGTGACGATGATGCTAAAAAATAGGTGGGGGAACGCAAGCAGTTCGCTTCACTCTCGCGCCTCACTCCTACCCAACCGCTCCAGCACAGTAGCGGAACTCAGGCATCAGGACAGTTGCAAGGAACATTCCTGCCGTCCTGTCAGCGCAATACTTCGATGAAACGCCTTGTCAACGACGGAAAGGGCATTCAGGTACGTATGGGGAATCGACCGCCACAGCGCTCACGATATATGGCAACGTAAAATGTTCTTACAATTTGTAGTAAATACATTTGGGACAATGCATTTCTAAATCGCAACATATCACTGAAAGCATGGGGAGCTTCCTTTAAGACTGCAAGACTCGGTATGTGGAGATTGTCGATATAGAGCAACTCGCAGGGACTCCAATTGAACATGACTGTGCGTAACCGGATATAGACGGCAAGGCGGAAAGGCCATATATGGGAATCGAAGTGGCGGCTCGTAGCGCGACGGCACTCTGTTTAACGACGATTGTCAAGAAGGAGTGACGCCGCTGTAGTAACGTACTGTTGATCTACCTCTTAGAGATGATTCCGAGGCGCTATTTGCAAGAGAAATGACATGCCGGTAACTCGAAATAATTCAGCAGAAATTCATGCGGATCACGAGGCAAATATTGAAGCCAGCGTGGAAGCACTTAAAAATCTCCGTGTCATTATCCGAGCGGCTGCTCGGCATTCATCCTGGATTGAAAAGCATTGTGGCGTAACCGGTGCGCAGTTGTGGGTACTTCAGGAGTTAAAGGAGATTCCAGGATTAAGGGTCGGCCAGATCGCCGAAAAGCTGGCTATTCATCAGGCCACCGCTAGCAATCTGCTGGATGCGCTTGTGAAGAAGGAGTGCATTGATAAGCTGCGTGACCCGAATGATCATCGTGTCGTGCGCCTGGTGCTTTCCAAAAAGGGAAGCAATGTACTTAAAAAGGGGCCCAGGTCAGCGCGGGGCCTGTTGCCTGAGGCGCTTCGCAAGCTGGATCAGGACCAACTTTTTAAGCTTAATAAAAGTCTTGCAACGCTTATCGAGGTCATGGATATAAAAGACGAAATGCTCGGCATGCAGCCCTTGCCATTTACCATGTAAAGGTCCGTGGATGGCCGCTTAGAAACCAGTCATTTCGTCTATCTATGCGAAGACATTTGTATAGCCACTGTCGGATTCGATGTGGAGTAACCGGTACTGTTGCACACGCAGGACGTTCGCGAGCGTGCTCGCAAACTAAAATAAATCACTCGGCAACGCGACATGACGGGCATACGCCATTGTCAAAGCTGCGAGCTCAATAGTGACGCCGCGGCGTCCAGTAGTTTCTGATGCCATTTGCGACTCGCCCATTCTTCAAATGTGACAAGGCGCGACTTTGTACGGTCGCGATCGAAATCCGCAATCTGGCTTTGGGCAAATTGTGGATCGTAGACGTTAAGATTGGCTTCATCGTTGATGCTAAACGATCGATTATCAAAATTGGTGGACCCCACCGAGACCCACAGCGCGTCGACAATCAGTGTTTTGACATGATACATTGTCGGCTGGTATTCATAAATCTCGGCTCCGGCAGCGAGCAGCTTCCCCCATGTTGCGCGCGACGCCCAGCGAACGACCTCGAAGTCGATGTATGGGCCTGGCAGAATGATCTGAACCTTTACGCCGCGATCGAGCGCGGCAACAAGCGTTTTCACCGCCACGTCATCAGGAATGAAATAGGACGCCGATATCCGAATTGAATCGGCAGCCGCCGTGAGCGCCATCAGATACATCAGTTGCATGCTTTCGGAGCCGCCGCCAGGTGAACTGGTAAAGACATGCGCCAGATGAGTCCCCGTGGAAGCCAGTTGAGGAAAATACTCCGCACCGTGCAGTACATCCCCGGTCGTGTGGAGCCAGTTGTCGATGAATGCCGATTGCAGCTGTGCTACTACCGGGCCCGTCACCCGGTAATGCGTATCCCTCCAATGGTCAGGATTTTGCGCATTGCCACGCCAAACGTCGGCAATCCCGACGCCGCCGATAAATCCGGTTGTTCCGTCGACCACCAGGATTTTGCGATGTGTTCTGTTGTTCAGCACATTCAGATTTGTCCGGTGCGGCGCGTTATATCGTCGTATCTGAACTCCATTGTCTCGCATTTGCCGGAGAAAGCTGTCATCGATCTGACCGCCTATCCAATCAAGCATGACGTGAACCTTTACCCCGGCCTTGGCTCGTTCAACAAGGGCGTCGGCAAATGTCTTTCCGATCGAGCCTGACCAGAATATATAGGTTTCAAAGGTGATGGTCGATTTGGCGGCGCGAATCTTGTCAAGCATCGCAGCGAAGATGTGGTCTCCATTGATCAGTGCCTCGACGTGATTGCCCGGCACCATCGGCGGAGTGAGTACGTGACTCATCGCCCTTCTGAATTGTGCATCATCAGTGGCATACAGTCTGCTCAGGCGAGTATCGATCTCTTTATCGCCAACGGACAGATTCAAAGCAAGCCATGCGGTCAGCAGCGTTGCCGCGATGGAAAGCAGCGCCGTTATCATCAATCTGTTGATCTTCATATCTCACCTCGTCCGTTGAAGCAAGTGAACCGCTCATGCTTCCTCATGCAACCGAAAAGTAATTAGACAGAGCCTGCGTTGCCACGGTGACCCGACGGCCTGAGCGGCCTTCATCCTGCATGGTCCAGACAATTCAATCGACGGTAACAACCGTGTACTCGCGCACTGACGCTAGGGATGCATCAGTGGTATCCCAGCCGTCGGCCGCGGTGGACCGGCTCTTGCTAGAGGAACGTCAGGGGTGCCTCGGCATGGCGCCGCCGCCTTTTGAAACGTTGCAACTAACCTCAATAGGAGAAGCATCATGATCTCGAAAGCATATGGTAAAAAATCTTTCCTGGCGATGGCGGCAATGGTATTGGCAACGGTCAGTACGCAGGGCCTTGCGCAAAATGCCAAACCAGACACATCCGGAGCGTCGAGCGCGTCAGCGACCAGTATGAAGGCCCAGCCGTCAACTGCAGAATCCAGGCCATACATTGCATCAGATACGATGCAGCAAGTTACCGAAGCAGCCGAGGTGGTCCGACGAATGGAAGCTGATCCGGAGATCAAGAAACTGCTGCAGCAGGCGAAGGGCGTATTTATCGTGCCTACGTACGGGAGAGGCGGATGGGGAATCGGCATTCGCGGCGGCGAGGGCGTTATGCTGGCAAACAACAACGGAACCTGGAGCAGCCCGGTGTTCTACAACATAGGCGGCGTTAGTGTCGGCTTGCAGGCAGGCGCCGAGGTCGGGTCCATCGCAATGTTGCTGATGAACGAGAAAGCCGTGAACGAGTTCATGAAGGAGAATAATTTTTCGGTTGGCATCGGAACCGGCCTGACCCTCGTAAATTACACAGCAAAAGCGCAAGCAAATGCAGGCCGTGGCGATGTCATCGTCTGGGCAGATACAAAAGGTGCATTCGCGAATGCAACGGTTGGCATATCGGATATTCATTTCGACGATAACGACAATCGGGCATTTTACAAGTCGGAGGTTGCCGCCAAGGACATCATCAGCGGCAAAATGAAGAGCAATCAGGCTGCGGCGCTGACGAAAGAGCTGTCGAGTGGGAATTGAGCGGAATCGCCATGGCCGGATCGGCTCCCGGCCATGGCATCGGGCCCATTCACCTGGACGGGCTGGCATTGCGACAAATGTTGATGCGTGATTTCAGCAGCAGGGCTATCCATCGCGACGAAGTGCATTAAGCGGCGAGGATGTGTTGCGCTCGGTCGCGTCGCAGTTCTCGTTTCGCTTTCATGACTGGGGTACGGCTATGCGAACAATCGCCCGATGGGCCGGTATTGCACTACTCGCATTCTTCCTTCTTTTAACAGCTGCCGTTACATTGTTTGCGGAGCCGATGATCGAGTTCGTCGCGAGCAAGGCATTAGGCCGCGAAGTGCGGATTGCCGGCGACGTGGGTCTCAGCGTATCTCCACTGCCGGCCATCACCGTCTCGCATGTCAGTGTTGCAAATCCTGAATGGAGCAACCGTCAATACAGGTTTAAAGCGGATCTCGTGTCAGTTTCCATGCGTCCTCTGACCGTATTTGAAGATCGGATGTCACTGGGCAAAGTACGTTTGGTCGCGCCGATCCTCTACCTGGAAAAATCGCTGCAAGGTGCGGTCAGCTGGGGCACCCATTCAAGCAAAGTCAATGGCACAACGAGCGCCAAGTCAGCTTTGCCGGATAACCGGAAGATGCCATTCATTGAGCATATTATGATTGCTGATGGACGATTTGTTTATGAGAACGATACCGAAGATACTAGAGTGACTGCAACGGTCGATTTCCTGGAAGGATTCGCGGCCTCCGGGAACCCGGTTCGCCTGGCAGCAAGGGGCGAGTTCGAAGGACAGCCGTACCAGCTGGATGTGAAGGCCGGCTCTCTCGCGGGTTTGAACAGCGCGAGCCCGTATCCAGTTGAAGTCTCTGTTCAGGCCGCCGCGTTGCAGGCACATGCCGACGGGTCAATTGCTTCTCCTATGGCACTGGACGGAGTTAATATGCAGCTGCTATTGGAAGGGGGTGATCTTGCATCCGTGCTGCCGATGGGGCAGGGGGCGATAGCACCATTGCCATTCAAGCTGCGGGGCCGGCTGGAGATCCGAGGCGATGCGATATCGCTTCCGGACTTCAATGGCCATGTCGGGAAGAGCAGTTTTCGTGGCGGAATTCTTGTCGATACAAGCGCTCGTAAACCGCTTATCGACGCAAATATGGAATTCTCCAAACTGGACATAGAGCCGCTCTTGCACAGTGTCAGGGCATTTGACATCCGTTCGAGCGATGCGAGGGCGCAGGAGCCAGGTTGGTTTCAATGGTCCACTCTGAAGACATTCGACGCCCGAGTGCGTTTCCATGGGAAGAAGATAGGCGGTGACTCGGTTCCGCTAGATGACTTGGCGCTAGACCTTTCGCTCTCCAACGGGGTGCTCGTCGTCGATCCGTTCAGGCTGGACATCGCAGATGGACACGCCCAGGCGCGTCTCAGACTGGATGTATCTGGTCCTCATCCGCACGGCAATATTGCGATGGACCTCGATGATGTGGCTGTTTCGCCGCTGCTGGAGATGATCAATGGCCGGGCTCAGATCAGTGGGATCGTAGATGGCAGATTCGAGGTTAATTTTTCATCGGACGGCGTCGGGATGGCCGACGGTCGGCTTGACTACCGGGCACCGGCGAACAACACTGCGCTGACATTGGAACTCGCTCGCATTCGAGACAGCCAGCAATGGCTGCTGAGAATGCAAGGCGGCGGGACATTCCGAGGTGCGTCTACAACGTTCAGTTTTACAGGACAGCCATTCCAACTATTGACGACACCTGACGCGATGAGCGCTGTCGCATTGGAAATGTCGCTTGCCGATACCGACATGACACTCGCCGGCACCGTCGCCGAATTTGGCAATAGATTCGATTTGGATGTGTCCCTGTCAGGGCCAGGCACGGAACGACTATCAAAGATCATCAATATGGACATACCGCGTTTCCCAAACTATGCGATATCCGGCCATGTAATGAAACAAAAGAAGGTTATGCAGATCGACGGCTTGCAAGCCAGAATTGGAAAGTCCAGTTTTGCCGGGTCGGCGCTGGTACGCAATGTCGATGCATTGCAAAGGGTACTCGGCGGCAGGGGAGATACGGGCTCGAGCAAGTTGATACAGGAACCCTTCATCCAGATTGGCATTGTCGCGAAGACGCTCGCCTATGCCGATTTCGATCAGTTGCTGGACGCAGAGGGCGACTCACTCGGGTGGCACCAGAAGCTGCGCAGCATCGATGCAGATATCAGTCTTGCGATTGACCGGTTTTTCGCACCGCAGCAGGTGCTGCTGCGGAATGTGCGGCTCGAATGCTTACTGAAGGACGGCCTACTTACGATAGCGCCGTTGCGCTTTCAAGCGGGCGGTGGGAAGGCGACATTCAATGCGGCACTGAGGGTTTCCGAGCGAGAGAATGTGTTTGGCAGCATCTCTGCTAGGGTAGAAGACGTTCATCTTGAAAAGGCGCTGAAGCCGCTCGACCTCGGGGAACGGTTTCCGGGATGGCTTAACGCGGATATCGACCTGGAGCTGGATGCGAAAAGCGGAAAGCCGATGAGTTCAGGTATCGTTCGATACAACGACAAGACCGGCACCAACTTAAGGATGTCTGTTACCTCGACTGAATCCGGCCTTAAGCTCAAAGGCAGTGGCCGATTCGACAATGAACCATTTTCCTTGACCGGCACAGCTGGACCGATTGCGCAGGTGATGCGCAATCGATCTTATCCGTTCAATATCGATGTCACGATGCTGGAAACAAACGGAAAGATCAGAGGCTCGCTGCGCAAGCCATTGAGGCTGGCCGGTCTCAAGTCCACGCTGGAAATATCAGGGCCGAATCCTCGCAAGGTCGAATCCCTGGTCGGCTTCCGCTTGCCCGAGCTTCCGCCATACCGGCTCCGCGGAGATCTTTCCCGGCGCAAGGGGGTGTGGCGGTTCACCGACTTCAAAGGAACAGTAGGCGATAGCGATCTCAGCGGACGTCTGACGATTGACAACACCGGGAGTAAGCCGTATGTCAATGCTGACATTCATTCCGATCTTCTCGATTTGGACGACCTGGCTGGCATCATAGGCGCTTCGCCGGGGACCGGACCCGATGAAAGTGCCACTCCTGCCCAGAGGAAAAAAGCGTTGGAACGCAGGAGACTCGACACCGTATTGCCGGATGAAGATTTCGAGTTCGACATGCTGTCGCAATTCAATGCGAATGTTCACTACGATGCCAAGCGTATCGATCTGGACGCGCTCCCGCTGGATAATCTGGCACTGAACTTTTCGCTGAAGGAAGGCCGGCTGCTTCTGACACCGATCACGCTTGGCATTGCAGGAGGGACAGTAAAAGCAGACATACGCCTGGTCGAGCGACCAGGTGAGAGACCAGTGCGCGGAAAAGTGGCGCTAGAATTAAACAACATCAAGTTGGCAGAAATAGTAAGAAACTATGACATTGCCGATAACAGCACCGGTAGGATCAGCGGCAGGGCAAATTTTAGAACGCAGGGTGAATCTGTCGCTAAGATGCTTGGGTCAATCAACGGACAGGCGTCAATCCTAATGGCCGGTGGCACACTAGACGCCTTGCTGGTCGAGCTGGCAGGCCTCGACGGCGGTGAGGCACTATTGCTTTGGCTGGGCCAGGAGCAGACCGTGAAGGTCAGATGTGCGTATGTCAGCGCTACTGCACGTAACGGTGTACTGAGTATGGACAAGGCCGTTGTTGACACAACGGACACGCGGTTCACCATGGACGGCAATGTCCATTTCGGTAACGAAGCACTTGATCTCGTGATCAGCGCACATCCCAAGGACTTCAGCATTTTTGCAGTCCGTGCGCCATTCGTTGTCGAGGGCCGACTCAAGAATCCAGAGTTCCATCCGTCGTGGGACAGCCTGTTAGTTCGAGGGGCGGCTGCATTGTCGCTTGCCGCGATTGCGCCCCCTGCGGCGCTGCTCGCCCTCATTGAACCGGGAACTGGCAAAAACTCTCCTTGCAGTGCGATGGCCGGATAGCATGAGTGGATGTCTGCTGCATTCCATGGCGCTCGGATCCAAAAGGCATTGGACCACAGTGCAGAAATGCAGAAGAGTGCGCCAGAGAAGTGCGGAACATTGTCTGGAGGGTCCGGCGGTCCGCCCATCCCCTAAGCCGTGTGGGCTGGACGTGTTATTTTGATGCGACCATCGTATTGATGAGTACCTGATTCGTTTCCATCAACGCTTCGT
Source organism: Noviherbaspirillum sp. (assembly GCF_036846085.1). Lineage (NCBI taxonomy): Bacteria > Pseudomonadati > Pseudomonadota > Betaproteobacteria > Burkholderiales > Oxalobacteraceae > Noviherbaspirillum > Noviherbaspirillum sp. The sequence goes on from NZ_DAIUCO010000001.1 coordinate 11,805, forward strand.
TGATTCTTTTGATCGACTCATTGCGGCGCTTGCTGTTCGGCTCTTTCGCCAAGGCCAATGTGGCGTCGTGCAGCGCTTGCGTACTTTTGGTTAGTTTATCGACGGCCTTTTTATAGTCGCTTTCCGTAGCATTTGCAACCAGGAGATCAGGCGGAAGATTGGCCATTGCACGATGCACCTCCAGCAATGCGTCATTTCCCTGTTTCATGATATTTGCCCTTTGTGGGCCTGCGGGGGCGTTCGCCATCGCCTGGACTGCCTCGCGCAGGGACTGCGCCGCCGATTGCAGCTTCTGAATCGCCTGGTCGTTGCTCGACGCTGCACTGTTGGCAGCACCGGCGCCGCTTGAAGCACTTTGTTGCTGCGCGCCTGTATCGGCGCCTTGACCAAAGGCTGGTTGCATGGAGGCCAGCGCCACCATTAGTGGGGCGACGGCGAATATTTTTCGGTTCATTGCGAATCTCCTTGCGTGGACTGTGATGTATTGGCGTCGATCGGCAATACCGTTCGATCAAGCGGCTGGGCAGGCATGCTGAATGCCCGATCGAACCGCTTTCGCTTCAAAGAGACATGACTGTGCAAAGCGCATCTGGCCATCGCGCCGGGTCATGTCACCACCTGCTGTGATCTACTTTGCCGGCTTTACCTGCAAATTGTTCTGTACTTTTTCTACGCCGGGTACCCTTCTTGCCGCCTGCATCGCAATCTGCGCCTGTCGCTCATTGTCGACGAAGCCGGCCAGCGACACCACGCCGCGGTACGTATCGACGTTGATCTGCGCTGCATCGCCGATTCCCTGCGTCTGGGCGATTTCTGTTTTTACCTTTGCGGTGACCGTGACATCGTCCAATACCTGGCCCGTACCCCGGGATGTTTGTGTTGGTGCGCAGGCAACCAGCGCACCCGCGACGATGATTGAACCTATGGTTGGCAAGTACATCATGATAGCTCCTTGATCGAGATTGATATTGCTGAATGCGGCTTTGTTCAACAGGCGCTTGACTTCGCATGTGCGGCGTGTGTTCGACCGACACCAGACGAGGAAGCATGCGTTGACATCATCCACGCCAACTGCAGGCATCCGGAATGAGCAAAGGTAGCCGTCATCGAACCGTTATTACGGGGCGGACGGAAAGCGCTGCTAAAATTCCTTTCTAATGAACGCCTAAAGTCAACCGAGATTGGTTAATCAAAATATAAATGGTCTGAATTAAAGCCGAATTAAGGTGATGCTGCGATATTTGTCGACCCGTAAGGCAGATTCGCCAGACCAACTTGGTCATCACATTCAAAGCATGGCATCAAGATCAGTGGCGCAACAGCGATCGCGCTGCCGGGATGACTTCTACTCAATGTCCAGTCTTTCGCAAGCGTCGGTAGCTTTTTCAAAATCGTGTAACTTAAGTTCGTCTCAATCTATTTCCTGACGGAACAGTTTGCGGTGTGAATCGCCCTGTGGCGTGTATTCAAGCCGGAGCAATTTGCACGGTTTCCGCTAACGATGCAACCGGGCACGGCGATGCGCGGGAACCGTTTATGCGGTTTTTCGGTACGGGTTTGGTTCTGGAGCGGCGAAGGCCTGATACGGACCTTAACGTTCTACTGAAGTTATCGTTGCAAGGTCGATTTTTGCGTCGGTCAGTATCGCGCCGGTCAGGTCGGCGCCCGTCATGTTGGCACCTCTTAAATCGGCGCCTGCCAGGTTGGCTCCGGTAAAGTTGGCACCACTCAAATCTGCAGAACGGAGATCGGCTCCCTGTAGTCGCGCCCCGACCAGCCATGCTCCGTGCAGGAACGCACCGGTCATATCTACATTTCTTAAGGATGCCCCCTCCAGGTCGGTATGGACGAGACGGGCGTCACGCAATACGGCGCAATCCAGCGACGCGCCTGCCATTCGTGCGGCGCTTAGCTCGGCCTGCGATAGACGCGTTCTCTCCAGAGTTGCGCCACGAAGGTCGGCGGCGCTCAGGTCCGCCCTGACAAGATTCGCACCTGTCAGGTTTGCCGCGAGAAGGTCGGCGCCTTCCATGTTCGCACGAGTAAGATTGGCATCGATCAGTACGGCATTTTCAAAATCTCCATAGCGGAGCGTCGTATTTCGCCAGTCAACGCCTTTCAAATTGGCCCGGGCGCAATGCGCCCCTGATCGGGGCGTGCAGCCGTCCGTTGCGACTAGGTCATACGCCAATGCTGATGCTGGGCTTAGCAAGATGATTGATAAGAAAATAGAGCGCATGATGGGCCTCTTGCCAACTATTGGTCACTTGGACACATCATTTCCCAAGTCAATATCGAATGAAAAGAAGGAAATGACATCCGTGTCTATCAGCGGCCCTCTTCCGATTGCAAGGACGAGGGCCGCACTGGGGCGAGTCAGCACAGGGAATGTTCTACCGTCCCATGCCGTTGACCGGTCCGGGGGCCGGACCGGTAGGTGAGCCTGTAAGGCCGCTCCCCATGCTTCCGTAGCCGACGCTTGTCGGATACTTGGACTCGCTGATCGTGCCATCGAATTCTCCGGTGCTGCCGATCGGCAGTGAGTCGGTCGTAACGACCGACCTGCCGCTGGGGTCAATGACAGGGCAGTTCACGGCCGATGGAAGGCATTCCATTGCCACGCCAGGATCGCTCAGTGTGTGGCCATCCGTTGCATGTTTTCCAGAGGCCGTCGCCTTGACGGTGCCTGCCGACGGTGCAGCTTTTTCCGGCGTGCCCGCTGTTGCAGTGCTTGATGCGATTGAGAGAAGTAGAAAGCCAGTTGCTAATAAAGGTGACATATATCCTCCATAGCGATGTGTGAACAGGGGTGATATCCGTAGCAAGGCCGGTGCCATGCAGCGCCCGGCATGTCTTGTGCTGGCGGACACGATTTCAGACTCCGGCAGCAAAACTTCTGCTATGTGGAAGGTCGACGAGCATGCTCTATTGAACACCACAATATGGAAGGGGCATCGCAACGTTTTTTGAAGACTGGGGCAATTAGGTCCGTGTGATATTGATTGGAACGCACGCCTATGGGGGCAATCCTTCTTTTGCGGATTAGTGAAAACCGGACGCTGTCGAAGATGAACTCATTCTTTCTCGTCGTAACGGTCGCATTTGGATCGACGCTTTCGACAGTCCTGGTCAAGCGCCTTGTTTTATAACGGGCCTGTCGTATCAAAGCGGAATGTTAAAGCCATTCAGTAGGTCCAAACCAGAATTCGAATGACAGTTGAAAGGCGATGTGAATAGCACATAGCATTTCAGTGTTTAGTGGATGGGCGGCTTCATCATTCCATTCAAACGACTAATGCATGCAAGAAGGCGGGCTTATCAGCAAATTGCCGGGCTAGGGTACGTCGCTTGGCAGCAAGATTATTTGGTTTACGTACATGGTTGGCATGAAAATGGCTAAGCAGTCATTATGATTTGCATCGCATGCTGTCGGTCGATATGGGTAGATGAAAAATCCAAAAGCTGGAGCCAGCCCGTGATGCTTGAAAATAGAACCACCAACCTGGTTCATCCCACCACAAAGGATATCGATGAAACTTGCTGGGAAGGTAGCTTTGGTGACCGGCAGCGCGCAGGGAATCGGCAAAGCGATTGCGTTACGTTTCGCCAATGAAGGCGCAGATATCATCGTTCATGCTTTGCCGGACGACGAACTTGCACAGGGCACGCTGGATGAAGTCAAGGCAATCGGACGCCGTTGTTGTATCGTCAGGGGCGATATCAGTTTTGTAGAGGACGACTATCGCGCCATTGCAGAGGGTGTGCGCGAGATGGGGCGAATCGATGTTTTGGTCAACAACGCCGGCATCGAAACAAAAGCGCTGTTTTGGGACACCTCGGAAGAGGCCTACCGAAATGTTATGGATGTCAATCTCAAGGGCGTGTTCTTTACCATTCAGGCATTCGTTCAGTATCTGCGGGAATCGAAACACGGTGCCAGGATCATTAATATCAGTTCTGTTCACGAAGAGCTGCCGTTTCCAGGCTTCACCAGCTACTGCATGAGTAAAGGCGGCATGAAAATGATGATGCGAAATCTTGCCATTGAATTGGCACCGCTCGGTGTAACCGTCAACAATATCGCCCCTGGAGCGATCCGGACCTCGATGAACCGGGCATTGTTGGAGAACGCGCAGCAAACGGCAGCCTTGATTTCGAACATTCCGCTTCGGCGAATCGGCAAGCCGGAGGATGTTGCGGGTGTTGCTGCCTTTCTTGCATCGTCAGATGCTGATTACGTCACCGGCACCACGATGTATGTCGATGGCGGCTTGATGTGGAACTATTCTGAACAATAACGAAGCCCTTGCAACGGACCTGAATGAGACCTTCAAGCGCGACAACGATCTCGAACCAACGACCTGTGGCGGATGTTAACGGAAGTGATGATCTGTTCAAGGCGTCATTCAAGAGAACCGCTCGTGTCGCACCTGCCGACACATTGACGCCGTCTGAACGCTACGAAGAACTTTTCGTTGCGGTGCAAACGCAGAGAATTTTTGCAGACAGCAAGAGCTTCGCCGATTGCGTGCCGCGGAATCAAAGCCCGGTCCGTATTCTCGACATTTACCGGTCGGACCAGGCAGTGTCGGGCTTTGACCTCGCGACGTTCGTACACACGCATTTCTATATTCCCGAAATTTCGCCGTCCGACTATGTATCTGATCCCGATCGATCATTGCGGGCACACATCGACCAGCTATGGCCGGTACTGACGCGCAAGCCCCGCAAGCATCCGGCACACTCGTCGCTTTTGCCGCTGCCCAATGCCTATGTGGTTCCCGGTGGACGGTTCACAGAACTCTACTATTGGGACTCTTACTTTACGATGCTGGGACTTGCCGCTAGCGGACGCAAGTCCTTATTGCGCGACATGGCGCGCAATTTCGCCTATTTGATTGATGCATACGGCCACGTCCCCAACGGCAATCGAACTTACTATTTGAGCCGATCACAACCGCCGGTTTTCGCTTTGATGGTTGACTTGTTCGAAAGCGTTGGCGTTAGTCCGGCATTGCATTTTCTGCCACAGCTACGCAGGGAGCACGGTTACTGGATGGATCAAGGAGATGCACTTCGTCCGGGTGAAGCGCACCGCCATGTGGTCCGCATGAAGAGCGGTGAATTGTTAAATCGCTATTGGGACGACCGGGACAGTCCACGTGATGAAGCATTTGTCGAAGACATAATGACGGCCCGCGACGGATGCCGGCCAGTGCACGATGTGTACAGAGATCTGCGTGCTGCCGCTGCCTCCGGCTGGGATTTCAGTTCGCGCTGGCTGGACGCCGAAGGAGGCCTGAGCACGATACGCACCACTGCAATCCTTCCGATCGATCTGAACTGTTTTCTCTACCACCTGGAGACGAAAATAGCAGAACTTTGCGGCATGACCGGTGATTACTCAAGCCGCGACAACTTCCTCAAAAAAGCCTTGGACCGAAAGGCGGCAATCAACCGGTTCATGTGGAACGAAAAAGAGAGTGCATTCTTTGATTACGATTGGACGCTTGACCGCATGCGCACGAATCTGACTGCGGCGTGCATGACACCGCTCTTCGTACGGCTTGCAAACCGACATCAGGCGGACCGCCTCGGTCAAACGCTTTCCAGTAGACTGTTGCGATATGGTGGCGTGTCGACGACGGAGGTATTTAGCGATCAGCAATGGGATCGTCCAAATGGCTGGGCGCCATTGCAATGGATCGCCATTCGCGGATTGTCGAGTTACGGCAATAGCACGCTGGCGGATGATATTGCCTGCCGGTGGCTAACTACCGTAGGTGCGCTGTATCAACAACAAAGTAAGCTTGTGGAAAAATACGCAATAAGTGAAGTAACGCATGAGGTTGGCGGTGGCGGTGGCGGTGAATATCCGTTGCAGGACGGTTTTGGCTGGACCAATGGCGTAACCCGAATGCTCTTGACCCAGTATCCCGCGCACGCGGCAATGCGATGCCGCGCCGGAAGCGGGCTTGGCATGTGCCAATGATTCCGCCTTGTATGCGAAAGTGCTGCGGCAGAGATTTCGCGTCGCTACTTGCCTGCTGATGCCTCCCGACGGATCTGAAGGGGAATGGCCGATGCTTGCCACATGCAGAATTGAACCGGATCGGCCACAATGTTGGTCGGAGGGATAGAGGATGAAGACGCTCTCACAATCGAATGTGGCATGGTAAAGGACCGGGACTGAGGCAATCATTGGCGCGTTTCTCCAAGCATCGCTTTATCGATCATCGATGATGAGTCGGGCTTTGCCAGCGCTCTTATCTCATTCTTCGTTTTCTCCCAAGGGTTCACGTGCTGTCGCTCAAGCATTCCCTTTGCGATTCTGGCCATCTTCAGTCGGGGCCTGTTTTGTGCGATTCATGTCCATTCGGTTTTCAGCTTCACGCTCGTTTCTATGGTGCCTCATTGGGCGCGAAGCGCGAATCCCATCGACTATGCGGGCCTGGGATGGAGCGTTGCGGCTTCCTTGAGGCCACCCCTCCCGTTGGCGCGACCGATCACCATCGGTTTCCTCTGTCTGGTCGTGGAAAAGGATCTGTTGGGTCGGGAAGGCGAGGTCGATGCCATCTTTTACCAACGCATTCTTCACCTTTTCGAGCACCACGTCCGTTGAATGAAGAGTATCGTATTGACGAGGCGGCTGTACCCACCATCGTAGCCGTATGTTGACTGTGCTGCCAGCAAGTTCAACCACGATCGCGTCCGGCGCGGGGTCACGCAACACTTCCGGGATGCCACGCACCATATCAAGCATGATGTCCTTGGCGCGGGCGATATCGTCGCTATATCCAATGCCGATGTCGTACTGGAGCCGGCGCTTTTCGTTGGCGGTATTCACGATGACAGGATCGGTAAAAAGTTTCGAATTCGGTATGACAATCCGCCTGCTGTCATAAGTCCTGATGAAGGTTGCGCGGGTCTCGATGTTTTCTACAGTGCCTTCGAATTCATCAAGAACAATCTGGTCACCGATTCGAAACGGCTGGGTCAACAGTATGAGAATGCCGGCAAGAAAATTCTGCAAAATGTCCCGAAAGGCGAACCCGATCGCTACACTGGAAAGCCCCAGCAAGTTCACGAGCTGACCGGGTGTGAATCCCGGTATTGCGATGACAAGCGCGATCAGCAGACCGATAAATATGATCAGTCCATTGCTAAGCCTGCCTAAAACCAGTCCGATGTTGTAGTGCTTCCTGTTTCGAACGTTGATGCTTAGCACTACGCTACGAATACCTTTGCCGATGAAGACGAATCCGGTGAAGACCACCAAGGCGATAGCGAAGTATGGCAATCGCTCCATGAAGCCGTTTGCCATTCCCTGCACGGAGGTCATCGCTTCCATCCAATCAAAGTTCATTTGGCGCCTTCTAGTGAATTGTGATGATCAACATAATCGATTCTTCCCTTGGAAGAGGGAATGATCGGTCAGGTAGCTGCCTAGCGCACGATCCGACTCCCATTGACATGGTTAATCATGACCCCACCCATCACGCCGTATTATGGAATTGCAGATACCCGGTGCACCCCGCACCATCCCGATAGCGTCGCCAGCTAACGGAATCGGGCGCTCTTTCTTCTTGTTCAAAATCGGGCTGTCGCGGCACAGACACGCATGCACATTGTCAGGGCTACGTGCCTTTCTTCTAGGAAAGGGCTGCGGCACCCATCGCCGGACGAGCAGTTTGCCGCCAGTGAAGACCGAACGGCCCTGGAGTTCTTCTAATGATGAACTCAACTCCAGAGCCTTCGGCATGCGCCTATTTTCCGGACGTCGCTTTACCATCAGTGCTGCTTGCTTCGGTTGCGCCGCCTCTCAAGGCACGCGAGTTGGGGCTATCCATCACGCCGATATCGTTTGCCTTAGTAGGGCCCTTTACATTGGCAGTGACCTCCTTGTCGGTGCTGGCGGAACCAGCGCCGCTGCCCGAACTGGCCGAACCGGCCGTGCCCGACAGGTCCACGTTGTTTGCCCCGGGACGGCCGGTCACAGCGGCACTGCCGCCGTTCCCGTTGCCGGATGAACCGGCACTGGTGCCCGAACTGCCAGTACCCGATGTATTGCTTCCCGCTGCGCTCATTTGCAGGCCTGTCAGCATCGCTTCATTGGTCTCGAGCAATGCCTTGTTGACTTGCCTTACCGCAGCACTACTCTGCTTTCCGCGTGGTTGATTGGCCAGGGCATCCGCAGCGCTGTAGAGCTTATCGCTGGCTTGCTTCATTTTGTCGATGGCTTTCTTATAGTCGGCTTCCTTCGCATTAGCGAGAAGGAGATATGGCGGGAGGGATGCCATGGCAGCTTGTACCTGCATCAGCGCTTCATTACCTTCGCGAATAGCCTCTGTCCGTTTTTCTCCAGCAGGCATCTGCGCCATTGTCTGGATTGATTCACGTAGCGATTGCGCCGCCGCCAGAAGGTCCTGGATGGCTTTGTCGTCGCTTGCCGTGTCCGCCGAGGCTCCTGACTTGCCAGCGGCGCCTTGCGTTCCGCTTGCGCCGCTGGTGCTCGAGTGTTTCGCGCGGTCTTCTGCTGGATCACCGGACCGGCTGCCGGCGCTTGGGCCGGCTTGCGTCAATTCCTTCGGGTTGGATTCCTTCAAATTGCCGGTACCGCTGACCGAACTGCTTTGGCCGTACACGACCGGATATGCTCCTGCGAGCGCCAGCGCTGTAACGGCAGGGAGAAGCTTGCGTGCGAATTTCGACATGATCAGTGCCTCCGAGTGGCATTCAATTTAAAAGGCGCTCCTTCATGGCGTTAAAGGCAATGAATCAACCGAAAAGGCCGGCCCATAAATGAAAGAGCGGGCAGGTGCCTTTCGCGGTCGCATATCGTGTGCCACATGCCGAACGGCTGACGCAAAACGGGCGCCAGGGCCGGCCCTGCCCGCTGAACTGCATACGATGGACGATGATGAGGCTCAACGACTTTTCGAAACGGCACGTGTAATTTTTACCAGATTTGGTACTTTATATTCGGTCCAATGTTTTAGTTTCCGATCTGCATTCTCCAGAGCAGTGACAACGGCCAAACCTTGGCGAACCAGCGGATTGGGCGTGTGCGATACGAACGTCGTTGTCGTCCTCGATGCCGTGCATTGCTGTGCATGCTCAGGCAGGCAATTTAATCCTCGCTTAACTTTGAAGAAGCAATATCAATCTATATGATGCATGCTGTCGCTCACTTGTTTGCATTCCAGGGAAGACGACAGCGGCACTGTTGGCTATGCATTTTTTTGCCGCGATATGGGGAGTGGGTCGTTTCTTGCAACGGATAGGCATGGTTCAAGATCATGGGTTGTCGGTATAAAGCGAGCTTCCGGCATGGCAGGCATCCCGCTTCCGACAAAACTGACCAATCTGAATTCGTTGGGCTTGGAGGGCAACATGCGAGTGCTACTGGTGGAAGACGATGCAATGATCGGCGATAGCATCAAAATTTCGTTAATGCGCGATAACTGTATCGTTGATTGGGTCCGTGATGGAAGAATGGTCGAAACCGCCGTGTCGACCGAACATTTTGACTTGGTATTGCTTGATCTTGGCCTGCCTGGAAAATCGGGACTTGAAATTCTGCGCGGCCTGCGCCAGAAGCGGGAGAGCGTTCCCGTTATTGTCGTCACTGCGAGAGATGCGGTGGATGACCGCATCAAAGGCTTGGATTCCGGCGCGGACGATTACGTGGTCAAGCCCTTCGATATGGATGAATTATCCGCTCGGATGCGGTCAGCTATACGCCGCAGCACTGGCAGGGCCGAGCCGGATATCAGGCTGCATGGCTTGCGCATATCACCGGGTTCCCGGGAAATCTGGCGGGACGGCGTTCCTGTTTATCTATCGGGCAAGGAATACGCGATCTTCGAGGCGCTGGTTATTCGACCAGGTAACATTCTCTCCCGCGATCAGCTTGAGGAACGCTTGTACGGGTGGGGTGATGAACTCGACAGCAACGCCATCGAGGTTCACATACACGCGATTCGCCGCAAGTTGGGAAGCAACATCATAAAAAATGTACGTGGTGTCGGCTATTTGGTCCCCAAAGAGAAACCTGCTGAATGAAATCCCTGCGGGCGAGATTGACGGTTTATCTGCTGACCTCTGCACTGATCACCGCCTTGATAATCGGGTATGCGACCTATCAGCGCACGCTCGACCAGAACGAAAAGCTCATCGACTATCAGCTGCGGCAAACTGCGTTGTCGTTGCGTGACCAGGGGATGGTTGATGACTGGTCTTCGGATGTATTTGAAGAAGAACAGCATGATGTTGTTGTTCAGATATGGACGGAAAGCGGCAATGTCCTGTATCTGTCGCATCCGGGTATTGCGTTACCTGAAAAGGCAATTCTCGGATTTGCAGATGCGTACGCCAACGGCCGACGCTGGCGGGTCTATAGCATGGTTGGCCGTAGTCGCGTGATCCAGGTGGCGCAGCCTTACGATATCAGGCATGACCTTGCCGCGGGTGCCGCATTGCGCAGCCTGATGCCATTGATCGCACACATGCCAATCATGGCATTCCTGATCTGGCTGGTCATCGGAAAGGCGCTAAAGCCGTTGCGCCACCTCGAACGAGAGGTAACCGAACGTGACGCCCGGTCGCTCGATCCTGTCACCGAGGAAGGCATGCCCACCGAGATTGCGCCGGTTGCCAAGGCGCTTAACCTGCTGCTGGCACGACTCAAGCGAGCATTTGACGGCCAGCGCGCCTTCGTGGGCGACGCCGCCCACGAATTGCGCTCCCCTTTGACCGCATTGAAGTTGCAGCTGCGATTGCTTGCAACCGCCGACAATGAAAAGGACAAGATTGCCGCTATGCGTAGCCTGGATGACGGCGTCGACCGGGCAACCCGGATGATCGAGCAACTCCTTACAGCTGCCCGGACTGAATATAGCGAAAGCACATTCAAGGAAGTGGACGTTGACCTTGTTGAAACAATGCGCCGCGCTATTGCAGAAATGTATCCGCTTGCGGAAGCGCGCCATATCAACATCAGCATGGATGCGCCAGATCATATGCAGATGAAGGGCGATGCGACCCAGTTGTTTATTCTGATGCGCAACCTGCTGGACAATGCGATTCGGTACACGCCCAAGCAGGGATCCGTCGAGGCCAATCTGCACATGGCCGACAATCGAATGTGTCTATGCATCGACGACAGCGGGCCGGGAATTCCCGCAGATGAACGGGAGCGGGTATTCAGACGGTTTTATCGTGCACAGTCAAACGAAGAAGGCGGCAACGGATTGGGACTGGCCATTGTCAAAAACGTCGCGATCCATCATCACGCGTCCGTCAAACTCGGCGACTCGCCACTCGGGGGGCTGCGTGTACTTGTTTGCTTTGGTCGCCATCGCGCCGCATCCAACTGATACGAAAATGGTGGTCGCTCGACCGGCACCGGCTGTCTTGCAGCGTTCGATATTAATTCTGCCTTAATATCCGCGACCTAATCTTCTATTGTCGAGGCTTTCAGGAACGACAAGAGGATATTTCATGCCATCCAAACTACTTGCCGTTACTCTTGTAGGGACAGGCATTGTTGCGACAGCGGGCATCAATGCGGGAAGCTGGAATCCAGCGAGCTGGTTTAACCGCCAGCCTGTCGTACCATCCAATACCGCGCTGGCGACGTCCGAGGCTGGCGTTTCATCAGCGACACCAGAGGAACCGCAGAAACCGATCGCGCCTGCGCCTGCGCCAAATTACAAAGCCATTGTGGAACGCTTCGGTCCTTCGGTAGTTGGTGTGACGACCGAAGGTGTTGCTGACGCGACGGCCGGCGCCTTGCCGGAGCGGCTGGCAAACGATCCATTTTATAAGTTCTTCCAAGGCATTCCCGGATTCCAGGGAAGCGCGCCCTTGCCCGGGATGCCATCACGCGGGCAGGGCTCGGGTTTCATCGTGGGAGCGGACGGATTGATCTTGACCAATGCCCACGTCGTGCGCGATGCCCGTGAAGCGACGGTCAAACTCAGCGACAGGCGCGAGTACAGGGCGAAAGTGCTCGGAAACGACCCTGCCAGCGACGTCGCAGTACTGAAGATCGACGCAACCGGTCTGCCGGTTGTCAATGTCGGTAATCCGGCTCGCTTGCGTGTCGGCGACTATGTACTTGCAATCGGAGCCCCGTTCGGATTTGAGCACAGCGCGACAGCGGGAATTGTCAGTGCCAAAGGTCGGTCTCTTCCTGGCGAAACCTATGTGCCGTTCATCCAGACCGATGTCGCGGTTAATCCTGGCAATTCCGGTGGGCCGCTCTTCAACGCTTACGGCAATGTCATCGGTATCAATGCCCAAATCTACAGCCGCTCGGGTGGATACCGAGGCGTGTCGTTTGCCATCCCCATTGACGTCGCGTTAAAGGTGAAGGAGCAAATCGTTACGACGGGAAAAGTCAGGCACGCTCGCCTTGGGGTAACTGTCCAGGAAGTGAATCAAGCACTGGCCAATTCCTTCAAACTCCAGCAACCGAAAGGCGCCCTGGTCTCCAGGGTAACGCCCGGCAGCGCGGCACAGAAAGCCGGTCTTCAGGCGGGGGATGTAATTCTCAAATACAACGGGACAGAAATTGTACGGTCGGCCGACTTGACGGCTCGCGTCGGCTCTGCGCAGCCAGGTGACAAGGTGAATCTTACGGTATGGCGAGCAGGCAAACCGAAGGAGCTGATGGCGACGTTACTGGACGCGGAAAACAGTATGGCTGCTCCGGGACATACTATAGGAGAAGGTGAAAATGGGCTGCTGGGTATAGCGGTCAGGCCGCTGTCACACGAAGAAAGCAAGCGAAATGGCATCGACGGCGGCATCGTCGTGGAGCAAAGCGGCGGACCTGCGAGTCGGGCCGGTATCCGACCAGGTGACATCATCGTTTCGCTGAACGGAAAAGCGGTGAAGTCGGCCGATGAATTGGCCTCGCTCCTGGCGAACGATCAAAAAACCGTTGCTTTGCTCATACAACGCGGCGAAACCAGGATTTTTGTTCCAGTCCCTATGAGTTAAGTCCGATATGCCGTCGTGCGCCGCAGGGGACAAGAATCTGATTACGGACCCGTTTTCAGGAGGCTCATCGAATGAACGCACTCGTAACCGGTAGCAGCAGTGGACTTGGACTTGCAGTTGCGCTCGAGTTAGCGTCGGCAGGCATGCCAGTAGCAATTGCTGACTGCAAGTACGCCGAAACAGATACTGATGGCACGCTCAATCCAAATGTGGGGGGCTCCGCCATCGATGATTTTCACCGTCTTGATCTGCTCGAGGCGCGTATCAAACGAGCCTTACGTGAAGCGGCAGCCGTCGACGGGCAGCTAGATGTAGTCGTTTGCAACTCTCACCTGCAAGTGTTTCCCGACTTTGATTCACTGGAAACCGAAGAATGGCAAACAGCCATCCTGGTTGATCTGTTAAATGCCCATTACCTGCTAAAGCACGTTCCCCGCTTCATGGCTCCTGATGGCATGGTTTGTATCGTATTCGCGCCACCGCCAACCGGTTCAACCTACGCGCAGGTCGTCTATGCAGCAGCGTCATCGGCTATGGTGGACATGGCTCGTATCGGTTCGACCAGAAGTAGACTGCAACGCGTTCATGTAAATATTGTTTTCCCCTGGTCTTGCGACAGTCCCGACACGTCAGGTGACCGGCCCGAAATTCCGATTAGGGAAGAGGTCGCCGGAGACAAAAGTCCATACGCGTCCGTCGTTGCGGCAATTATGCAGATTGCCCAAGGTGGTCCATTGTGGCGACCGGGGACCGCATTCAAAGCCGGCCCGCATCGGGTCGAGTGCTACTGAATGGTGAGGGGCCGGGACGCAAGTATCGGGAATTGCATCGAGTCTGCCGGATAAGCACAGGTTAAATAACGCAGGAGGCTCTATGTTTGCAGCTGCCCACAGTTGGAAAACAGCGGCATTCGCTGCTATTTTGCTCTTGTCTATCGGAGGTTCATGGGCTTCCGACGCCCGGTTTGCGTCCTCGAAAGCGACTGACCAGGCAACACGGGCGCAACAGGAAGGGGGCGGCACCAGCCAGCATCAGGCATCCAATTTTGTTCTTATGCCTTCCAGATCCTTGGAAAAACAGGGCTTAATAAGCAATGGCTGCTGGAGTCGGCTGTATGAGGACAGCAATTTCGCCGGTGGTGCTATTACGCTGACTGGTCCACAAGCAATGCCATCCATGGTCGGGCCCTTTGGAATCAATTGGACGAATCGAGTGAAGAGCATAGCACTATGCAGGACCGCGGTTCTGACCGTCTATGATAACGATTCGTTCCGGCAGAAAACTTCGCAACTCGAACCGGGGACGTCAGTCGCCGAATTGAGTAAGCGCACCGGCTACTTCGACGACTTTGCGTCGCTAAAGATCGCTTGTCGGACCTGATGGTGCAAAGCGATTTGTGCATGCTGGTCACCCAAACCGGGATAGCCTCCGGTCCGGTGAACAGTACATGTTTGACAATTCACGTATCGGCTCCTGGGTCCTCATTCTGTTGAACGCCCTGCCAGGTTGCCATATTTGACGCGCATGTTCATGGACAAGCTTTGCAATCCTTGGTGATCGCCCTGGAAAACATTGCCGCGTCAACTAATGCCCCGGTCAGGTCTGCGCCTGTCAAATCAGCGTTTGTAAAGTTGACGCCTCGAAGGTCCGCACTGCGAAACGTTGCGCCCTTCAAGTTCGCAGATCGGAACGTAGCTCTTTGCAGCTTTGCACCATCGAAGTTCGCCAACGCCATTTCGGCACCTGCGAAATCGGCACCTTGAAACTGCACGTATTGAAAGTTGGCGGCCCTGGCAATCACGTTTTGCATGTTTGCGTTCGTTCCTTCGCTTCCGCTGAGGTTTGCGTTTGCCAGGTTGGCGGCTCGCAAATCTACTTCAATCAGTGAAGCGTTTTGTAAATCTGCGCCATGCAGGTCTATCCTCGTGAGGTTTGCCCCATCAAATATCACTTCGCGCAATTGCGCCTTGGCCAGGTTCGATCCGGAAAACTGGGAATTTGCAAGGTCGGTGCCGCGCAGTGTTAGACCATTCAAGTTCATGTCTGCGCACAACGCGCCTTCCCGAAGCTGGCAGCCATTGTATTCATCCGGCTTTTGTGCGAATGCGGTGCTGATGCAAATACTTAGTGCCAAGCAAACTGGAACAGGACTTTTCATTTCGTTCTCCTTGAAAGGCCGGTAAAGGTTCAGTTCTACGCGAGAAACAACCTCGCGAACGTGCAGATTGAAGCAAACCGCGTACCCGAGATTCTTTAAAGCCTTAACCAAGGTTTAATTTTCGCTTCCTATGCTGGGACCATTGATGTTCTTAACGAAGCTGCCGCCGACTGTATGGCAGTCAGATGACTACAACCGGCATGCCCTCGACTGTTGGTTGGATTGCCGGTACGACCCACTATCAAGGAGTACATCATGAATATCGCGCTATTACACAAAGCCGTAGCATTCGCGTCCACTGTCGCTTTCATCACTATCCCTGGACCGTCATTCAGCCAAAGTGCCAGCGGTGCAAGCCCTAATCCGCCTGCGTCATCCAGTAGTTCCGGTAGCCAGGGCACATCAGGGGCATCTTCACCGCCATCTGCCCAGGCGGGTGCGGCGTCAACGTCGGGAGGAGGCGCCGCTAAAACGGATCAGGGTGCATCCAGCACAAAAGAGAGCTCTATGGGCGAGACGCAAAAAAACAAAGCTGCCGCTGCGGGCAAGGGGGCACTCCCGCCTGGTCATCCGAAGATCAGCTATATGGTCGTCCCGGTGGTTTCCACTGAAGGCCAGAATATGATGAAGAAGGGCTGCTGGGCGAAATTTTATGACAACACCAATTTTTCAGGCGACACGCTGACCCTCGTTGGCCCGGCCGAAATGCCTGACATGACCGGACCCTTCGGACTCGATTGGGAGCGCAAGATATCCAGCGTCGAGACCGGACCGAAAGCTCGGGTTCTGGTTTACGACAACGAAAACTTCAACGACCTCGTTTCGACGTTCAAGCCAGGCCAGAAGAGCAACGATGTCAGCAAAAAAATGGGCTTCTTCGACGAGTTTAAATCGGTGAAGATTGCCTGCGACAACGTTGCATCGTGAGTGCTGGTAGTGTTAGCTGTTAGCGCAATTGACTGAACCCGTACTCGCAAGCAGGTCGTATGTGATACGGGGTCCATCATTCGATTCAAAATCAACCGCTATGGAGGCAATAATGTTCAAATTATCCCGACTTCTAGTTCCCGCGCTGGCGGGCCTCACGATTGCCGCGAACCCTGCATGGGCGCAGTCTGTTTCGGTTACGCCGAATGCGGCGGCAGCATCGGCGAATCCTAGCAAGCCTGTTACGGTGCTTGCTCCGGCCTCGCAACCAGACCCGCTCCTGAATAATGGATGCTGGGTCCAATTGTCCGACAATATCGGTACGCCGGCGAAGCAGGAGTACCTGACCATTATCGGTTCGAAGTATATGCCGACGCTGGAAACGGTAACAGGCCAAAACTGGAATGGGCGAGCAGATGGTATGAGTGTCGGCCCGAATGCATTGGTGGCAGCCTATGGTGAAGAAGGCTATGGTGGCCCGGCAGTCCTGTTTCGACCGAATCAGATTGTTCAGGACTTGAGGGCAAATCTAGGCCTCATTGACTCCATCGAGTCCATGAAGATCGAGTGCAGAAACACGTAAGTTCATGAGCGATGTTGTGCTGCGGACGTCTGCAAAGAACTGGTGAAGCTGCGGCATAAGCAAATGGCGTATTTGCTCGGTCCGGCAAATATCGCCTGCCATTCAGAATTGGCGTGTTCACGGAAAAATTTGACACAACACCGCTCTCAAGCCGCTCAATCAAGGCGATCAATCAAGTCCGCGGCTGATTGGTCGCCTTGTTACCTAACACCTGCGATGCCGAGTCAGAATGCTGGCAGTGTTTTTTGGAATTTGATACTACCAGTACAAACCGAATTGCCATTGCTGAGGAGAGCGTCATGGGCAAACTCAAGAGCGTAGACGAGCTGTTTGGTTTTTCCGTTGAGGCGGTCGATGGTGCGTTGGGTCATGTGGTAGACGTTCTGTTCGATGATGCGGATTGGGCAATTAGGTATCTTGTCGTCGACACACGAGATCGGATGCCCGGGCGACGGGTATTGATATCGACTGCTGCCGTGAGGAGGATCAGTCTGGTCCGGAAAACCCTGCAGGTCGACTTCGTCAGGCAAGACATTCAGTCCAGTCCGGATGTCGCAATTTCAAAGCCCGTCTCGGGTCGGCAGGAGGTAGCACTAGTTCAGTACTATCGCTATCCATATTACTGGGCTGGTCCCCCGCAATGGGGACATATAAGCAACCTAACTGCTGGCGGACGTGTCGTTTCTAAAGACGAAGGAAAGGAAGACAAGGCATTGAGGATCACGCGCGAGCGTGTCCGTCGAGATCCTTACTTGCGTTTCTGCAGCGAAGTTTCAGGATTTGACATCTATGCGGCGCAGGATATGGTCGGGCATGTCGACGATTTTATCTTTGACGTCAAGGGTTGGCGCATATGCATGATCGTGGTCAATACTCGAAACTGGTGGCCCGGCAAGCATATGCTGGTCTCTCCCTTGCTCGTCAGTCGGGTTAGCTGGAAGGCGAATATGATCGAAGTAGATGTGACGCGAGATCTTGTGGAGAGAAGTCCGGAGTACAACGTGCTGTCGCCACCGAGCGTTCTTAATCACGAACTGTACCGCCAACAAGGCAATTGTCGATCTCGCCGTTGATCTTGACAGGCACAAGTCCTATCTCATCGTCACACGGAACAGTCAGGTTCTGGTCGCTTTGATATCCGTGAACATCATCAAATTCGGTGGGAGGGCTATGGTTAAGGTGGCTTGGCGATCTTCGTTCAAGGTTGTCTCAAGGATGCTTGATCATGAACTGATGACACGCTGTCGTCAGGCCTCCTTGCCAAGCGCAAGTCAGTGAGCGTCCCTGTACCACCGGCTTCGAGCCATTTCCCGAGTATCTGTGCAGTGGAGCCCGCTTTCACGAATCACGTCGTCGGGAAAAGACAGCGTGGCTGCTACGACGAACTGTACCCTAATATCTGACGGATTCTGCGCGGAACACCATTCCAGCCCCCCGATCGCCGCAATACATCGCTGGCGCCACACGGTAGGCCAAGAGCCGTCCATCGCCTCCCGCAACAGGTCGGCCAATACGCAACCCGTCACAAAGATATCTTCGCGCAGACCGAACGGCTTTACGCCGTCCGAATAGCCCTCTCCACGCACGATCAAGTTTTGGGCCCCCACCCAAGGATCCGGATTAAGCAGTGGAAATCTTTCGTGCTAGTTCATGTTCCGAAATTTGGGTTGGTCGGCGTGGCAATCTTGACAACGGTTCAAGCAGTGCATCCGTGGCAATCAACTTTCCAAGAGTCAGCTCGATCACAGATCTTCTCGATAGCATAAAATAGCACGAGCGTTCTATGCACATCTTGCTTCAACCCGGATTCGTGATTCCCATAGGAGGATTTCTTGCGTTCTGATTCCAGCCGCCTTTTTTCACCGTTCAATTACAAGTCGCTGTCGCTGTCCAATCGCGTCGTGATGGCGCCGATGACCCGGTCCAAGAGTCCCGATGGCATTCCCGGGGCAGACGTTGCAGCCTACTACCGCAAGCGCGCAGAGGGAGGCGTCGGCCTGCTCATCACGGAAGGCACGACGATCGACCGCCCCGGTGCATCCAATGACGTGAACATACCGAACTTTTACGACCCCAAAAGCCTTGACGGTTGGAGACGCGTTGTACAGGAAGTGCATGCCGCCGGCGGAAAAATAGCACCGCAACTCTGGCACATGGGCATGGTGAGAAAGCCGGGAACCGGCCCTTGTCCCGACGGAAAATCGGACGGGCCATCCGGTTTGACAGCCTCCGGGAAGCAGGTAACGGATCCGATGAGCGATGCCGACATTGCCGACACCATCGATGCTTTCGCCAGAGCGGCAGCGGCGGCCACGGATATCGGATTCGATGCGATCGAGCTGCACGGCGCGCACGGCTATCTGCTGGACCAGTTTTTCTGGGAGCACTCCAACCGCCGTACCGACGCGTTTGGCGGAGACCTCGTCAAACGCACGCGTTTCGTCCAGGATATCGTCAAGGCGATAAGAAGGCGTGTCGGGCCGGACCTTGTGGTCATCCTTCGATATTCGCAGTGGAAGCAGCAAGATTACGGTGCGCGGCTTGCGAATTCTCCGGCGGAGTTGGCGATGTTCGTGGAGCCGCTGGTTGACGCGGGGGTCGATATCTTCCACTGCTCGACGCGTCGCTTCTGGGAGCCTGAATTCGAGGGGTCGTCGCTCAATCTCGCTGGCTGGACAAAAAAGATCACCGGCCACCCGACGATAACGGTGGGTTCGGTCGGGCTCAAAGGCAGCGACTTCATCCATGCCTTCAAGGGGGAAAGTGCCGAGGTCGGCGACATCGGCGAACTGGAGGAACGGCTTGCGAGGGACGAATTCGATCTGGTTGCCGTGGGGCGCGCGCTCATCACCGATCCAGCGTGGCCACTGAAGGTGCAAAAGGGGCGGTTCGACGAACTCGCCGCATTCACGCCCGACGCGCTTACGACGCTGTAACTGCATTTTCTGGCCATGAGGATGGACGCGGCAGGTGAGGGGGCGGTACCAGCATTACTCGGCTGCCTGCCGCATCCTAAACCAGACGAATAGGCTGATGACGATGCCCCGCTGTTTCGCGTTGAAGACCAACGATACGGTGCATCATCAAATCCTGCCTGGCCGTTTTCGTCTTTGCGGCTGGAATTGTTTCTCTACTGGCATGCCGGCAGTGAAAACGATGTGGTGGCCCGCTGGCTGCGTCACCAGAATTCTGTCGGTAATGCATCCGCAAACTGATGCCACGTCGGTTCCTCTGCCTCAGAAGAGCAGACAAATCGCTTCTGCTGCGCAGGCCGTCTAGCGATAAATACATCCCTCCTGCCTCAACTGCACATCTCCCACGCCGGCAGGGATGCCGCATGGCATTACTGCTTGTCGATACAGGTACAGGGGCGGCATGAATCCTGTGCATATTGCATCATCCAACAAAATCATTGGATACATTTGCATTCCGCACTTAAGCTTTGTACAGAAGTCCAACTACAAGCTACAAGCGATGACGCGTAGTCGCTGCAGAATACTGCCGGCTTGCGCGATCAGGTGGCAACGGAGACAGACAAAGTGAATTTCCCCGACTATCCGTGGATCAAGTCGTATCCGCCCAACCTGCCATGGGACGCCGGAGTCGAGGTGATGCCCGTATATCGCCTGCTGGACATTGCCGCGGCGGCTGCTCCCGACCGTCCGGCCATACAATTCCACGGAAAGACAACCACCTATGCGCAGCTGCTTGACGGCGTCAATCGTGCGGCGCGAGGTCTTCAACAACTAGGCGTGCGGCCGGGCGTGCAGGTTGGACTGTATCTGCCGAACACTCCGCATTTCATCATTGCGTTCTTCGCTGTACTCAAGGCCGGCGGCACGGTCGTCAACTACTCCCCGCTGGATGCGGAGAACGTGGTTGAACATAAGATCGGCGATAGCGAAACCGATATTATCGTCACGCTGGACCTTGAATCGCTTTACCCGCTGATGAACAGGCTCATGGCCCGCACCCGTGTCAAAACGCTGGTAGTCGGCAACCTGGGTGAAGTGTCGGATGTGCCGGACGCAACGCAATCCGCCCTCCGGCAAGCGCAAAAACCGACTGAGGTGGTGTGGGATGCGCAACGCATTCCATTTGCACAACTGCTCGAAAATGACGGGCGCTACGTGGCCATGGAGCCAGCCGATTTGCATGAAACCATCGCGGTGCTGCAGTACACCGGCGGCACCACCGGCCTGCCGAAGGGCGCCATGCTGACGCATGCGAACCTGTCGGCCGGATGCAGCCAGGCGATGCTCAACCTGAGCGGTGACAACGGCTTGGCATTTGGCAGGGAAACGTTTCTTCTCATGCTGCCGCTATTTCATATCTATGCATTGACTTTCAACTTGCTGCTCGGCATCCGCCTTGGCGCGACACTGCTGCTGCATACGCGCTTTGACCCCACCGCAGCCGTTGGGGATATCGCACAGCGCCGTGTGACGGTTTTCTTTGGCGTGCCGACGATGTTCACTGCCATCAATGGTGTGCCGGACGTGGATACCTATGACTTTTCATCGCTGAAGTTCAGCAACTCGGGCGGTGCGCCGCTTCCTGTCGAGGTGCATGAGCGGTTCGAAAAGCTGACCGGTTGCTCGCTTCGGGAGGGATGGGGCATGACCGAGGTGTGCGGCGTCGGTACCAATACGCCGAAATTGCGCCCGCACAAGATCGGATCTTGCGGTGTGCCGATGTGCGGCGTGACACTCCGATTCGCCGGCGTCGACGATCCGGCGCGCACGGTCAACTACGGCGAACAAGGCGAGGTCTGCATCGCCGGTCCGAACGTGATGAAGGGCTACTGGAAAAATCCCGATGCAACGTCGGCGAGCATGACGACCGACGGCTTCCTTCGCACCGGCGATGTCGGTTACATGGACGACGATGGCTTTCTATGGATCGTGGACCGCATCAAGGACATGATTCTCTGCAGCGGCTATAACGTGTATCCCCGATTGATCGAGGAAGCCATTTACAAGCATCCTTCGGTGGCAGAAGTCATGGTCATTGGCGTCCGGGATGAATACCGCGGCCAATGCCCGAAGGCGTTCATTCGCCTCAATGAAGGCGCGCCCGCATTCACGCTCGACGAACTGCGTGCGTTCCTGAAGCCCCATCTCGGCAAGCACGAAATGATTCAGGCGATGGAATTGCGCGATACGTTGCCGAAGACTGCGGTTGGCAAGCTTTCCAAGAAAGACCTGCAGGACGAGGAAACGGCCAGGCGTGCGCGCGCACGCTCCTGACCGTCCATACCATTCATCGCGCAAGGAGTAACGACCATGACAACCAAGCTGCGCCGCATCGCGCTTTCCGTTTCGATCGCCGCCACCCTATTCGCTCCGGCCGTGCAGGCGGAAAACATCCGCATCGCATTCATCGACCCGCTGTCGGGTCCGTTCGCGCCGCCGGGCCGCAATGCGCTGAACAGCCTGCAGCTCATTGCCGGCATCGCCACCGAACAGAAATGGGCCGGTCCCGGAAATACCATGGAAGTCGTAGGGTTCGACAACAAGGCCAGTCCGCAGGAATCGCTGATCGCGTTCAAAACGGTCGTCGATCAGGGCTTTCGCTATATCGCTCAAGGCGCCGGATCTGGCGTTGGCCTGGCTCTGCTTGACGCAATCAACAAGCACAATGAGCGCAATCCGGGCAAGGAAATCGTCTATCTCGATTACGCGGCGCTCGACCCGGACATGACCAACAGCAAGTGCAGCTTCTGGCACTTCCGCTTCGAGCCGAATTCCGATATGCGCATGGAAGCACTGACGACCTATATCGCCGACAACCCGAACATCAAGAAGGTCTACATCATCGGGCAAAACTATGCGCTCGGCCATCAGGTATCGCGCGCTGCAAAGGAATACCTGAAGCGCAAGCGTCCGGATATCCAGATCGTCGGCGATGACCTTCATCCGATTGCCACGGTCAAGGATTTTTCGCCCTATGTGGCCAAGATCAAGGCGGCGTCGGCCGACGCGGTCATTACCGGCAATTGGGGCGCCGACCTTGCGTTGATGGTGAAGGCAGCCAAGGATGCGGGGCTGGAGACAACGTTCTACACCTACACCGCCTATACGTCGGGCGTACCGCAGGCGATGGGGGCGGCGGGCGCTGATCGCGTCAAGAACGTCAGCTATTGGAATGTGAACAGTGATCCGGCAGGCAAGGAAGTCGTCGAGCTGATGAAGAAGAAGTACAACGATGATTACTGGCTGATGTCGAGCCACAGCGCGCTGTCGATGCTTGCCAGGGCCGTCAAGGATACCGGGTCCGCCGATCCGGTGAAAGTCGCATTCGCCATGGAAGGGATGAAGATAAAGTCGCTCAACGGCGAGGTCGAGATGCGCAAGGCGGATCATCAGCTGCAGCAGCCGATTTACATCAATACGTGGGTCAAGACGAATGACACGGATGTGAAGTACGACCAGGAGAATACCGGTTATGGCTGGCGCACCGACAAGAAGATCGATGCGTATGTCGCTACCCAGCCGACGTCGTGCCAGATGAAGCGTCCTGGCCGATAACGGGTATCGGATCGCGTCGGCAAGCGATGCGGCAGGATTCACCGTCGGGCAATGTAGCCGACCAAACGCCGGTTCCGCGATTGGGTCGACTCGTTGCATCGACCGGTTGAATCCAGGACCATGAGCGGACGGTCACGCGGTGCTAAACTCGAGCGATCTTCCTTCGAACAATACCGAGCAACACATGAAAAGCAGTTCAAACGGCGGCCTTGTGTATTCCACCGATGGCGGACGCATGTGTGCTGACTGCCGGCAGCCCGTTTCAAGATGTGCCTGCAGGCTTAAGACCCTGCCCGCAGGGGATGGTGTGGTGCGCGTATCACGCCAGACGAAAGGCCGGGGCGGAAAAAGCGTAACGCTCATCAAGGGGCTGGCACTCGATCCTGCTGCACTGGCTTTGCTGGGCAAGCAGTTGCGCACAACATGCGGCTCCGGCGGAACGGTGAAGGACGGTGTGATTGAAGTACAGGGGGACCACTGCGAGCAGATCATGTCAGAACTCAGAAAGCATGGTCATCATGCCAAGCGCACTGGTGGCTAGCTTTGGAAAATTCGTTCCAACAGCTTCAATCCGCAATCGGCCAGTGCGACAGTGCGGTGGTGCATGGTTTCGCAGCATGCTCGACTGGAATCTGGCGCATTCGGCTACGATGAGCGTCTTCGGAAGCGGTCAGCCTGGAATATCCTCGGGAACAGGATCGCATGATGCGCCGCAGGTGGCGCCAACCCGCATAATGGGATACGCCGTTGCCTGGGTCGATGGCTTTTGCATTGCATTTTAGAAAGGAATGAAAATGAATGAGAAGAAGGATGTGGTGGTCGTTGGCGCCGCGCGCACGGCGATCGGCACTTTTGGCGGCACGCTGAAGGACTTCGCCGGCGCTGACCTGGCGACAATCGCCGTCAAGGAGGCTTTTTTGCGTGCGAAGGTCGATCCGGCCGCCGCGCAGCAGATCGTATTAGGCAATGTCATACAGTGTGAACCGCGCGACATGTATGTGTCGCGTGTGGCCGGGATCAATGCCGGCATGACCAAGGAATCCGCTGCCTTGACGCTCAATCGCCTGTGCGGTTCGGGCTTGCAGGCGATCATCACGGCCGCGAATGCCATACAGCTCGGTGACAGCGAGATCGCCGTCGGCGGTGGCGTGGAAACGATGAGCCGCGCGCCTTACGTCATGCAGGGTGCGCGTTGGGGTACACGTATGGGTGACGCCTCCATGCTCGACATGTTGCTGGGCGCACTCCAGGACCCGTTCGGTACCGGGCACATGGGGATTACTGCCGAGAATGTGGCGGCACTGTACAGCATCTCTCGTGAAGAACAGGATGCGTTCGCAGCGGAAAGCCAGCGCAAGGCGTTGGCAGCAATTGAAGCGGGTTATTTCAAGGAACAGATCGTACCGGTCGCGATCAAGGGCCGCAATGGCACGACGCCCTTCGAGACGGACGAACATCCGAAGGCCGGTACCACCGCGGAAGCGCTGGCGAAGCTGAAGCCGGCTTTCAAGAAAGAAAACGGGACGGTCACGGCAGGCAATGCGTCCGGCCTGAATGACGGCGCGGCCGCCGTCGTACTGATGGACGCCGATGCTGCCTCACGCGCCGGGCTGGCACCGCTTGCCCGCCTCGTATCGTATGCCGTGGCGGGCGTGGATCCGTCGCTGATGGGCACCGGGCCGATTCCCGCTGTGAAACTGGCACTGCAGCGTGCCGGGCTAACGCTGGCGGACATGGATGTAATCGAATCCAACGAGGCCTTCGCCGCGCAATCGCTCGGCGTATGCCGTGGACTGGACCTTGATCCGGCGAAGACCAATCCCAATGGTGGCGCAATTGCATTAGGGCACCCGCTCGGTGCCAGCGGCGCGATCATCACCGTGAAATGCCTGTATGAGTTAAAGCGTACGCAGAAGCGCTATGGATTGGTGACAATGTGCATTGGTGGCGGGCAGGGGATTGCCGCGATTTTCGAGCGCATGTGACGTGATGGCGCTTTTGATCCTGCGGATAAAGGCAGTTGGTAGCCGTAGATGAGTGCGGGTTGTCTGTGTGCATCGACGACCATACATAGTCTGCGAAATCCGCGGCAAGATGTTCCGGTGAAATGAATCGGGCTGACGCGCCGGCACCGTCGCCATCGCCTGCTGCCGTGAGCGATCCTGCAGGCGTCGTCACGACGCCTGCAGGGCTGATCTTCCAGATCGTCTTGCTTGAGGTCACGACGTCGTAGACATACCTGCTCGATCTACCGCCATGTCCGTCGGCGACATGAACCGCGCGGCGCTGCCCGGCTGCGCCAGCGATGGTATGCAGCGATATGGGGGAGTGGCGACAGGGTACTGATTCTCCATGTCGAGATCAGAAACTATTGATAGCAGAAAGTCAGGCAGACATGCCCGCTTTTAACGGGATAGGTGATGGCTTAGCGCATTACGAGGCAAGCATTCAATATTGATGTTGTTAGTGAGTACTTTGCTGAAAACTGATGAGGCAACTAAGCGCCTCGAAAGGCGCTTAGTTGTTGAAGGTTTGGTGGCTCCGCCTTAAGGATCCTCAGCGCTTGCCACCCTTGCCTCAGCTTTTTCCAGTTGATCCGCTTTCCGGCTTGGGCCTGAACGGAAACGCCGTCCCCGTCTTGCCGTGCCTGGAAGGTATTTTCAGCGATAGAACCATGGTGACTGCAAGCGTGGTGACCGTGAAACCGAGAGACCATGCGACCGGTATTTTGTAGATGTCGATGAGCAGCATCTTCGTACCGATAAAACCCAGGACAATCGCGAGTCCATAGGAGAGCAAATGGAACCGCTCATGCATGCCCGCCAACAGAAAATACATTGCCCTCAGGCCCAGAATCGCAAAGACATTCGACGTGAGCACGATGAAAGGATCCGTCGTAATGGCAAAAATCGCGGGAATCGAGTCCACCGCGAATACCACGTCCACGATGCCAATCAGCAGAATCACGACGAGAAGCGGAGTAGCCATTTTTACGCCATTGTCGATGGTGAAAAATTTTTCACCATCGAAGCTGGGTGAAAGTTTCATGTGCTTGTTGATCCAGCGCAGCGCCGGATTATTCCCCAGGTCAGGCTCCTGCCCTGCTGCCCACCACATCTTGATTGCCGTAAACAACAGGAACGCGCCGAACACATACATGATCCAGTGAAATTGGGCAATCAACCAAGCGCCAACCAGGATCATGATTGCGCGCAAGACTAGAGCACCCAAAATGCCGATCATCAAAACCCGCTTTTGAAAAGCGGCCGGCACGGCGAAGTAGGTGAATATCATGAGAAACACAAAGATATTATCGACCGCGAGCGCCTTCTCCACCAGATAGCCGGTAATGAACTCAAGCGCCTTGGCGTCCGCGAGCCCCCGCGCGTCGGGGTCGGTACTGGTACCGCCTAGATACCACCACAGCCAGCCGACGAATACAAACGATACAGCCACCCAGATTAACGACCAGAGGGTGGCTTCCCGCATGCTTACGGTATGCGAACCCTGACGATTTAGCGCTAGGAAATCGATCGCGAGAGCGATCAGGACGAACGCTGTAAACAGCGTCCACAATAAGGGGGTACCGATGGAAATCATCGTGACGAGCCTCTCAACCCAAACCGGCAACGCTTGGGCAACAAATTGTCGGGGATCCTCGCCAGTCTTGCTACCCGGGACTTTTACATCCCGAGACACGGCACCGAACGCTGATGGCCGCCAACCACCAACGCCGTAATGACGGCACCGCGACACGACGCACTTGGGCGTATGTGTCAGCTACTCCCTTTGAGAGGCAAATCTATTGAAACAAAAAATATCTGAATTTGTCAACGTATTTATGAATGGAATATTTCAATCATCCAAAACCACCATTTTAGGAATGGTGAATGAGTACATCTCTGCGCTACCTATTGTGAGTGCCGGCTTTGGGTGGATATCAGGCGGTGGAGAAGGGCGGTAACCCGCTGCAAGCGAACAATCAACTATTTTTGATGCCACCTTACCAAAGGAACGGCAATATGCAGTAAGTCATCTGAATGATTGCGTTATCCGCACGATCAAACTTCGGCTATCGCTAAACTAGCTTCCTGCGAGCTTGAGATTCTTCCAATACCAAGCGAAACTGCGGTTTTAAGATGATTTACTACTGCAGAGGCGTCAACTCCTACGCCACGTAAAGTAGCAGAAGAAAAAGTGCGCTGATAAGAAATTCCCATGAAGTACAGCCCAGAAACCGTTTTACTTACCCCTTCCAGTTGCAGAGCATTGCCATCTTTATCCAAGGCCCCAAGCGGGGCAAGATAGTCAAAGCCAGGTTGAAAGCCAGTTGCAAATATTACGGAGTCGACTTTTTCGGATGTTCCATCGCTCCATACGACACCCTCTTGAGTAAAACGATCAAACATCATGCGTTGATCCGGCTTCTGTTGTTGCAGCGCCTTGCGATAGACACCTGCATCTAGCACCGCAGGTCCATCGCCAGAAACCATCCATCGAAACAGCTTGCCTTTCAAGCTTTTAGGAGTGCTCGTGTCTAGGCCAAACAACCACCACCAGAAATGTACATCCTTCCCCAGGAGTCGCTGCTCAATAAGCCGCACCGGTTGGCGTGCTGCGATCGTGACATGAGCAAATTTTGAAAGCTCCGCTGCTATCTGGACAGCGGAATTGCCACCGCCCACTACGATCACTCGTTGGTCAACAAAGGACGTCGGCTCTTTATATTCATAGGAATGCATCAAACGACCTCTAAACGTCTCTTCACCGTTAATCTTTGGGATTTGTGGCTGATGAAATGCACCGCTTGCTGCAATAACGGTTTTGGCGTAAAAAATTCGGTCATCCGCTGCCCGTACCATGAAGAGATCGTTCGTCTTGCTAACTCCGACTACGCGTGCCTTGGTGATGGGAAGCTTGAAATGCGCGGCATAGGAGCGCAAATATGTGATGGTCTCATCGCGAGTGGGGTAGCGCTCTGGATCGCCGGAAAATGGGAAGCCAGGAAGCGACGAAAAGCGAGCGGGAGAGAAAAGCCGAAGACTGTCGTAATAATGAGGCCATGATCCTCCTGGCTGTTCTTCACCATCCAAGAGCACAAACTTCAATCCCGCATGCTGAAGGTGATACCCAGTAGCAAGGCCACTTTGACCAGCACCGATCACCAACGCGTCATACACCAAAGCATTCAATGGACTGCGATCGAGATGGGTATCCGGTCTAATTGTCATTTCAAGAGCTCCTATTTGTAATTCGTCGAAATACGAATAAAAAGGTAAAAATTTTTTAAAGTTTATTGATTAACTGTTTTAGCAGCTCTAGCCGCTTTGGGTTGATGCAGTAGCACATGCGTTGTTCATCAGGAGAGCCAATAATCAAACCCGCTTCCTTCAAAACAGTGACGTGCTGCGAAACGGTTGATGCAGCCAGCGGGACTACATCCGTAAATTTCCCGAAGAAACATGTGCCATGATTGTTCAAGTGCACAAGCAATTGCACTCTGACCGGATGGCCAAGCGCTTTGCAAAGCATCGCTAGCTCTTCAACGTTGAAGTCGACCGAGTCTTTAAGCGACGGGGATGTGCATGCCGGAGTTTTCATAGTTTATTCGTAATTAGACGAATAAAGGATAGCACAGTTGATATCTATGTCAAAGATTATTTCTTGGTTATTTAGAACGGGGTCAAACGAAGGCAATTGCATCCTTACTACCTATGCTTTGAAGCCAAAGTCTGCGTCGGGTCGATAGCGGCCGGTAGAAAATGCAAGCAATCAGCTAGAAGCTGCCCGTCGAACATCAGTAAAACGCCTGCTTCCGGAAGTGCGGCGGTCCTTTCATCGATTCGGGTAACCGACGGCGGCCGCCCCACAGCAGAAGATCGACGAGCACGCGCTTACCGAAATCGGCTATGGAAAATCGATGAGGGCTAGCCGCGATGCGTCGTCCCCTCTCTTGCTGGGCACGTCGAACCGAAACAGTCGCCATCGCACGATGCCTTTGCAGAGTCGATTGCCTTGCCTATTTTGCCGAGACCCTTTCGGAGGCCGGCGTCACCGGACAGCCGCGGACTGCCAGCCTGTTGACCGCATTGACCAGGGCAAGCACGGACGCCGTGAGGATATTGGTGCTGATCCCGGCACCAAAGGTGGAACCAGCGATCCCGGGCCATGCAGCTTCCAGGATGGCGACGGCCTGGCCAGCTGCGCCGGCACTGATCGCCCGTTCTTCGTAGTGATCGATGCGCACAGGGATGCCCAACGCATCGACGGCCGCTGCGATCGGCCCATTGCCGCTTCCGTAAAGACGCTGGCGGCTGCCATGGAGCGACACGTCGAGTTCGATGCCCTGGCCATCGTCGGCCAGCGAATGTCCATGATAGGTCAGCGCAGCGCCAGCGTGCTGGGTGTGCAGGTAAGTGTCACCGAACAGCTGCCACAGTTCCTGGCCACTGATCTCGCTTTCATTGGCGTCGGCCTGCTGCTGTACCAGCGCGCTGAATTCGACCTGCATGCGGCGCGGCATCTGGATACCTCGTTCGCGTTCGAGCAGGAATGCAATGCCGCCCTTGCCGGACTGGCTGTTGACGCGGATGAGGCTGTCATAGGTACGACCGATATCGGCAGGATCGATCGGCAGGTAAGGCACTTCCCACACGCCGCCTGGATCCCGGGCGGCAAAGCCCTTTTTGATCGCATCCTGATGAGAGCCGGAAAATGCCGTGAAGACGAGGTCGCCGACATACGGATGACGAGGATGGATGGGCAGACCCGTACACTCTTCGGCAACCCGTGCAATGCGGTTGATGTCGGCGAGGTCCAGATGGGGATGGATGCCTTGCGTATAAAGGTTGAGCGCAACGGTCACCAGATCGAGATTGCCGCTTCGCTCACCGTTGCCGAACAGGCAGCCCTCAACACGCTGGGCACCGGCCATCATCGCCAGTTCCGCGGTGGCCACCCCGGTACCCCTGTCGTTATGCGGATGCACCGACAGGATGATGTGTTCACGCGGTGTGAGCCGCTGGTGCATCCATTCGATCTGATCCGCAAAGACATTCGGCGTGGCGTTTTCGACCGTGGTGGGAAGGTTGATGATGATGTTGCGGCCGGGTCCCGTGCCCCATGCCGCAATTGCAGCCTGACACGCCTGCACGGACACGTCGAGCTCGGTCATGCTGAAACACTCGGGCGAATACTGCAGCAGCCATTGCGTCTGCGGTTGCACATCGGTGAGCTGACGCACATGCTGCACATTACGCTCGATGAACGACAGCATTTCGGGCACGGACATGCCGAAAACCACGTCGCGCCACACCGGGGCGGTCGCGTTGTACAGGTGAACGATCGCACGACGCGCATCCTTGACGGCTTCCACGGTCCTTTCAATCAGCTCGGGCCGGGACTGGGTCATGACCATCAGCGTCACATCGTCCGGCACAAGGTCTTCTTCGATCAGTCGGCGCACGAAGTCATAGTCAATCTGCGAGGCGGCAGGGAAACCGACTTCAATCTCCTTGAAGCCAATGCGCACAAGCTCCTGGAACATGCGCATCTTGCGTTCGCCATTCATCGGCTCGAACAGCGCCTGATTGCCGTCGCGCAGATCAGTGGACAGCCAGACCGGCGCCACGGAAAGGACGTTGGATGGCCATTGGCGGCTATCGAGCCGGACAGGGGGGAAAGGGCGATATTTTTGCGAGGGGTCGTGCATCATCTGATACTCCACGTTCGGTGCGGGCATTCTTGCGTCTGCTAGTTGGATTCGACTTGCGCTCCCCCTGTCCCGCCTGCAGTTGGGCAGACGCGAGTACAAGGGCCGGGATCAGGGGGGAGACAGGTGCGTTAGCGTGGTGGGTACAGATGGGTGGCGAACGCGAACAGACCCCGGCCAAGTCTCAGACTTAGCAGTAGGTCTAGCAATAGCAGTTGCGGTTTGTTCGCCATCTGCTTGTTATACCACAGAGCTTCCGATCGCCGCAACCAAGGACGCGATCAGCCATGCCGCCCGGAAGCATCTGTTCAACTCGATGAAAAATCGGCGTGGTGAATGCAGTGAGAAGCTTCGTGTCCTGACGCAATTTTCGCGCTTGATCGTGGACTTCTGTTAATAGCGTTGCGTCCTTGTTCACAGCCGCCGATTGAACGTTCAGCCTTTGCCGATGTGCTGGTACAGGATAAGGCATCCAATAGTTATCAGGATGATGCCACCGGCGATTTCCGCGCGTTTGCCGACGATGATGCCCAGCGCTCTGCCGACCATCACGCCAAGCGTGACCATCGTGAAAGTCGCAAGTCCAATTGGGGCGGCAGTGACCAAGATATCGGCATCGATAAACGCAAGTCCAACGCCAACGACCATCGCGTCAATACTGGTTGCAAATCCGGTGATGGCAAGTAGCCAGAAAGAGTGACTGCGGGGCTTATCAACTTCTTCTTTTCCTGTAGAGAAGCCTTCGTGAATCATACGAGCACCAAGAATGGCGAGAAGACCAAATGCAAGCCAATGGTCCCATGCAGCCACGTAAGGTGCGGCAAGTTGTCCGGCTGCCCAGCCCACGACTGGTGTCAGTGCTTCGATGATGCCGAAGATCAGTCCAGTTCGCAGTGCTTCCCGCAATTTAAAGTTTGTGCAGCGCTGCGCCTTTTCCAACCGCTGCCGCAAAGGCATCTGTTGACATGGCAAGCGCAATCAGAGTGGTAGAAATAACATTCATTTGATGCTTCCGGGTCGGGCAAAGACGAATGGCATGCACAACAAGCCCGATCCATCTTGTTGGCATGCCAATGGTCTCGCCAACCTTTCGGCCGCCCGTACCATAGCGAAAGACATTCTGCCGAGCATGTTGATACGGGCGCTTCTTGTACGGAAGCCGGCTACTCCCCAATGGATGGCCAGCTATAACATGGGCAAGAACGCTTTGAAACCGCACTCTGTATGCTGCAAGCGGCAGTCAAAACGCCGCTATACTTTCTGGCAGACGGCAGGCTGCAAAGCCGTGCTGCTTCAACAGAGCCGCTGCATCGGTCGACATCTCAGTAAAACAATCACGACGAATCGTCACTGATTGGTCCCACACTCAAACCAATTGCAGTGCATTTCTGGGGAAGTTATTTTCCCATTGCGCCATTTTGACCGCTAGGGCTCTGACCGAACGTTGCTCTGCAAACCATTAGCGCCGGCCTTGAGCGCCTGATTCTCTACCTGTACCCGACACTGGTGCTTATCATGCAAGCTTGTCTTTTCCGCCGCAAGCCTGGGCGCCATACTGCTTGGGCAATGGGTCTGTGTTATGCCGGCCTTGGCATCGCGTTCGTGCATGATCTCGGCCAGTCCGGTTTCGGGACGCAAGTGGCGATTGGCTCAGCATGGGTTTTCGCCAGTGCGGTGACCTATGCACTGTATTACCTTGGAACCGGTGCGATGGTGCAACGCCTGGGGTCGATGCGCTTGGCTGGGTTGGCCGGCGGTACGTCCTGTTTGCTAGTCCTAGGGCACTTTACGCTGTTTGGACCGATTTCGATCCTGACCCAGCTGCCAATGCCTGTATGGATATACGCGGCATTGATGGCCGTGCTGTCGACGGCATTGCCAATATATTGGATGGCATTGGCGATACAGCGCATGGGTGCCGCACAAGCTGCAGCGATTGGCAGCCTTGGGCCGGCATTGACGTTATTCGCTTCCTGGGCAATGCTTGGTGAACCAATAACGGCGTTGCAAATCGGGGGGGCTGGGCCTGGTGATATATGGCGTGTCCAGATTGAAAGCGGACCAGAAACCAATGACAGCCCAAAAGGGTGCTGCGGCTGTAACAAGTTTGATGAAGATGACGTCGAAGAGGAGTGGCCAGTAAATGCATATTCAAGACAGAGGTTGATCAAATGTCGATGGAAAGTGCCATGGTATATGGCCGCTAAGGGTTGGAAGCAATCTGTCGCCACTTAGGCAGCAATACGTATGTGACTGCCTGGCCCGCCCCGGCATGCAAGCTGGTAAAGTAAAGTGTCTAATTGCACAGCTTCAAGTGCATATCTATTCCGCGTCAGGAGAATCAACATGGATAGCAAGAGCACGATTTGCCTGTGGTATGACGGTACTGCATTGGACGCAGCAGAGTTCTACGCTAAGACGTTTCCCGACAGTGAGGTGGTCGCAGTCCATCGCGCGCCAGGCGACTATCCCTCAGGCAAGCAGGGCGATATCCTGACAGTCGAGTTCACGGTGATGGGCATTCCCTGTCTGGGCCTGAATGGAGGACCGGCTTTCAAGCACAACGAGGCCTTCTCGTTTCAGGTTGCCACTGACGACCAGGCCGAGACGGATCGCCTGTGGAATGCGATCGTCGGCAATGAAGGTCAAGAAAGCGCCTGCGGCTGGTGCAAGGACAAGTGGGGCGTGTCATGGCAGATTACACCACGGGCGCTGACGGCAGCAATTACCGATCCAGATCGGGCTGCGGCAAAACGTGCTTTCGAAGCCATGATGGAAATGGGAAAGATCGACATCGCGCGCATCGAAGCAGCCCGACAAGGCTGACTCTCGCAGTGTTCAAGCAGTGGTCAACCATTTCGCGCCTGGCTTGCGTCAGCTCGCCAGCTTGCTTGTCGCCTTTGATTCGTGTCATTGCCTTCACCCATTCGTAAAATGGATGGGGAGCCACGCATCGCGTGCCGACGCCAGGATACGGTAGCATAGGCCCTATGCGTATCCAGCTACTGTCCGATCTTCATCTTGAAAACTATCCAGAGTTTGTGCCGCGCGCTGCTGCGCAGGTTGATGTTCTCGTACTTGCCGGGGACATCGGCTCCTACCAGGCGGGCTCCTTACTTGAGGCCGACGACTTTGGTTTGCGTCGCTTTTCACCGCGACGACCGGGTTCGGCATGGCCCCGTGTCTTCTACATCCCTGGCAACCATGAGTTTGATTCGCTTGACTACGACGCGACCTACGCAAGGCTGCAAAATACCTGTGAAACGCTTGGCATTGAATGGCTGGAGCGACAGACCATCACGGTGGGTTCGGTACGCTTTATCGGGACGACCTTGTGGAGCGATTTTGAAGCTGTCGCCAAATCAAAAGCCACCGTGACGGAACAAATGAAATCACTGGAAAAGGCTTGTCGAGCCGCCAACTTTTACCTCAGCAAGAACACCGCGCTCAAAAATGGCGAACCAATGCTGGCCGAAGATATCCGCTCCCTTGCGCACGAGTGCCAACGCTGGCTGCGCGATGCGTTGGCGGTGCCGTTTGATGGCACCACGGTCACCGTTACACACTTCGCGCCCACCTTGCGCAGCGCCGACCCGCGCTACGGCATCACGCCAGGCACCGCGGGCTTTTGTAACGCTCTGGACGATCTATTGCCGTTATCCGATATCTGGATGCATGGACACCTGCATTGCACGAATGATTATGTTGTCTGCGGCATCGATAACGGCGAACCGTTTTCTTGCCGAGTAATTGCTAATCCGCGTGGTTATCCTGAAAAAGGAGAAGATAAGGCTTTTCAGGAACAGTTTGTCGTTGACATTGCGTAAAGGAAAAGCTTGTTTATGACTGGACGTGGTCAAAATGACGCCATCGCCGTTGCCAAATCAACGGATTCTTCAATCGTCAAGCGTATCCGGCGGCGGCAATCGGTAGGTCGCCGGCGTGCGGCCGAGCTTGATCGGCGAACCCAATCCTTTATAACCGTTCGGCATGCTGACGATCATCTCGCGATGCGCCGTATGGGGATGCTCAAGCGCACTCTTGACATCAAGTATTGGGGCACAAGGAACACCTTCGTTCATTAACTGCTCGGTCAATGCCGCACCATCGAATTGCTGAAAGAGCGCAGTCAGCCGGTCACGCAGCCGCAGCCGATTGGATGAGCGAGAACCGGCATCCTGGAATTCGGGCTCAAAGGCCAGAGCGGGCTCACC
The DNA here is from genome assembly GCF_036846085.1 of Noviherbaspirillum sp. Lineage (NCBI taxonomy): Bacteria > Pseudomonadati > Pseudomonadota > Betaproteobacteria > Burkholderiales > Oxalobacteraceae > Noviherbaspirillum > Noviherbaspirillum sp. Next base: position 46,936 of record NZ_DAIUCO010000001.1, read on the forward strand.
CAGGACTTTGCACAGAAGTTGAAACTGGCGGTCATTGCCAACCGCGAGGTAAATCGGGGAGGTACGCGTCGGGAAGCTATCGTAGGGATAGATGTTGGGATGCGCGTTTCCGGTGCGGGCTGGTGTTTTATCGTTGAGGAACCAATTTGCCGCATGCGGATGGAGCAGGGACAGGCCGCTGTCATACAGAGCAGCTTCGACGAACTGGCCCTTTCCGCTTCGTGCACGCTCATTCAGCGCCAGCAAGATGCCGATCACTGCATTCAGGCCCGTCACCATATCGACGACCGGCAAACCAACGCGAAGGGGCTCTGCGCCGGCGTCGCCGTTGACACTCATGATTCCGCTCATTGCCTGGATCGCGGCGTCGTAGCCAGGCAGGCCGCCCAGCGGACCGTCGGCGCCGAAGCCGCTGACACGGCAGTGAATCAAACGCGGAAAACGCTCGGAAAGCGTTTCATAGCCTATCCCCCATTTTTCCAGTGTGCCGGTCTTGAAATTTTCAAGCAGGACATCCGCATCGGATAAAAGTTCGAGCAGCGTTGTCCGGCCCGCTTCCTGGCTCAGGTCAAGACGCATCCCGCGCTTGTTTCGATTTAAACCGAGATAGTAGGAAGCAACCCCATTCAGGAATGGCGGGCCCCATGTACGGGTATCATCGCCTTGGGGCGGCTCGACTTTGAGCACGTCAGCGCCATGGTCTCCTAGAATCTGGCCACAGTACGGCCCTCCAAGGATCCGTGAGACATCGATCACTTTGAGCCCCTGAAGCGCTCCGGCAGATGGCATTGTCATATCGTTCAATCCAGTTGTGCGCCCGATGACTTCACGACTTCCTTCCAACGGGCGACTTCGCTCGTCATGAAGGCACGCAGGCTTTCGGGATCATTTTTGGCAGCCATTTCCAGCCCTTGCTTCTCCAGGGATTTCGCCAGCTCGGGTCGCTTCAACGCTGTCGCAAATGCCTTGTGCAGCTTGGTCACGACATCGGGTGGCGTGCCTGCGGGAGCGACAATGCCGAAGAAGACGCTGACGTCGAATCCTTTCACACCCTGTTCTGCTACGGTCGGTACGTCCGGGAGGGCGCCCGAGCGACTGGCGGTCGTCACGCCCAGTACGCGCAGTTTGCCTGCCTTGATAAACGGCAGGGCGGTCAGGACATCGGTGAATGCCATCGAAACGTGGCCGGCAACCAGATCATTCAGTGCGGGGCCGGTGCCTTTGTATGGCACATGCAAGAAATCCGTTCCGGCCAGATTGTTGAACATGACGCCGGCGAGATGGGACGACGCGCCATTTCCCGACGATGCATACGTCAGTTTTCCAGGATTCGCCTTGCCGAAGGAAATGAGTTCCTTGACGTTATTGGCCGGTACGCTGGGATTGACGACAAGCACATTGGGCAGGTACCCCAGATTGACGATCGGCGCAAAGCTGCGCAAAGGGTCATAGCTGATTTTCTTGTAAAGGCTGGCATTGATGGCGAGCGGGCCTGATGTCCCGAACAGCAGGGTCTGGCCATCGGCCGGCGCCCGCGCGACGATATCGGCGCCAATGTTGCCACCCGCACCGGCACGGTTGTCGACGACGACGGTCTGCCCGAGAATATCCTTGAGCTCATTTGCAATGACACGCGCCATCGCATCCGTCGGGCCGCCCGGTGCAAATGGAACCACCAGCGTAATGGGTTTGCCTGACGCGGTGTCCTGGGCCATGACACTGGTATGCGCAAGGATGCAAAACAAGCTTGTAAGAACCATCGAGGCTATTTTCACTTTTGTCTCCTTCATTGCCCTTGTTAGGCGTTGGTTGATTGCTCAAGTAAATTCAGGATGGCCGGGTCGGTGTTTGCATCATCGTCAAACAGCAGTTGCGTGCCAGCGTCGCTGCCAGGGTCGAGCGGATCCTTCGGCGAAAGTCGGTGCAAAAGGACCAGCTGCGCAAGCGCCATGCGTCTGGACGAACCGATGTTGCTCCCTTCCCATGCCATCGCTACGGCAGAAGTCAGGTGGTACAACGCCGAGGCAGCCTGGCGCGAGAGGTGGCCGCCGCCGGTTGCCGCAGCCTTTTCCGCGAGCCTGGATGCACCACTTGCCAGCAATGTGATACGGGCACGAACGGCGGGGTGCATATTGGTCTGTTCCAGCAACCCCGATAAATGTTCCTGCAGGACATGCAGGGAATCCTCTCGAACGATGGCGCGAATGACATCCTGCGCCACGATATTGCTGGTGCCTTCCCAGATCGAGCCGAGATGCGAATCCCTTACCAGGCGGGCATCGCTCCATTCCTCAATGTAGCCACAGCCGCCGCGCACTTCCATTGCGTCACCGGTTACGCGACGGGCATCGCGGCATGCACGAAACTTCAGCATTGGCGTGAGAATGCGTACCAGGGAATACGCTTTGCTGTCGCCGCTGTCGGACCGCCGCAAAGCCTCAGCGGCTTGAAACATCATGGTTCGCGCTTGCTCGCCCGGCAGCACAATCTTGGCTAGCTGCCGCTGCATCAGCGGCATGTCAATCAGGCGCTTTCCAAACGCCTTGCGGTGACGCGCGATGTAAAGCGCTTCCGCTGCGGCGCGCCGCATCATGCCTGCGGCACGTACGCCGTTTGAAAGGCGTGAATTGTTCACCATGTCCGCCATTTGCACGAATCCGCGGCCAAGTTCGCCGACTAAATAAGCGGTCGCACCGTCAAGGCGGATCTCTCCGCTGGCCATGGAGCGAGTGCCCAGCTTGTCTTTGAGGCGGATAATCCGGTATGCATTTTGTGAGCCGTCTTCGAGTCGGCGAGGCAGCAGGAACAGGGAGACGCCCTTCATCCCTGCTGGCGCACCTTCCACACGCGCCAGCACCATCGCCAGCGCGGCATCCGGGTTTGAGCAGAACCACTTGTCGCCGGTCAACTTCCATACGTCGCCTTCCGGTCGCGCGATGGTTGCCGTCGCGGCAATGTCGGATCCCGCACCTTGCTCCGTCATGAACATCGCTCCTTGCGCGAGGGCGTCCAGATCCTGCGATGTCAGTGCCGGAAGATATCGCTCCACCAGCGCAGGGTCGCCAAATTTGCGGAGGGTCCGGGTCAGGGAATCGGTCATCGATACCGGGCAGCAAAGACCGAATTCAGCCTGTACGAACAGGAAGGTCAGGGCGTACTTGGCAGCTGCCGGCATTGGACCAGGCCAGCCGAGCACACCGCCACGATGCGACATGGCCGCCAAGCCGAATTCGGAATACGCCAACCGCTCCATTTCAATGTAAGCAGGATGTTTAACGATTCTCTGAAAATCCTTGCCGGTGCGGGTGCGATGCTCAAGGGTAGGGGGATGCTGGTCGGAGGTTTGCGCCAGAGCGTCAAGTGCACCACCGGCAAATTCGCCAAGGCGGTGAAGATGAGGTTTGAGATGCGTGACAAGATCTTCTGGAAGATAGAGTCTCAGCAGCGATTCCATCTCCCGATCTTCCGAGTAGGAATTAGTGCCAAAACGATCGGGAATTGCTTCCTCGTACAAACCGTCGCGCGCGTTCATGATCAGCCTCCAGGATACGGGTTCAATTCATTGTGCGCCCGGGTACAATATGCGTCAAATATTGAATCGGTATCGTTTGATATATTTATTTAATGGTTGAGCGATGGAATTTCGACACCTGAGATACTTTGTTGTGCTGGCGGAAGAATTGCATTTCGGCCGAGCAGCGAAACGGCTTGCGATCTCGCAGCCTCCGTTGAGCCTGAACATCCAGCAACTGGAGGCCTCGCTCGGCGCCGCGCTGTTTGAACGCAACAGCAAGTCGGTCAAACTGACGCCAGCTGGCCTTGCCTTTCGCGAAATTGCGCTTCGTCTGTTGGCGGAAGTGCAGGAAGGCAAAGAAAAGGTGCGGCAGATAGCGAAGGGCGCAGGCAGTAGGGTACGCATCGGCATCGTGGGATCGATGCTGTTCCGAAAATTACCCGAGCGCTTGACCGCTTTTCAGAAACGGCATCCGGATGTCGACATCGTCCTCTCTGAAGGAAACTCCAGCGAGCACGTAGAGGCTTTACTGCGCGGGCAGATAGATCTTGCCTTTGTTCATACTGCTCGAATCCCCAGGGAGTTCAATAGAGCGCTGTATGCGTCTGAACCCTTCGTTTGGTGCTTGCCCGTCAATCATCGTGCGGCTGTGGCCGACACGATTGATATTGGTCTGCTTTCCGATGAACCTCTGGTGATGTTTTCGCGAGGCGCATCGCCGGATTACTATCAGCGCATTCTGGCATTGTGCGAGGAGCAAGGCTTGCAACCGACTGTTCGGCATGAAGTGCGTCACTGGCTAAGCGTCGTATCACTGGTGTCGAAAGGCATGGGCATTGCCCTGGTTCCGAGTGCGCTTGCGGATGCCGGCATGGGCGGTGTGAAATTTTTTTCAATCGGTGCGTCCAAGTACCGATCTGAAGTGTATGCGGTCTGGGATGAACGACAGATGCCAGCAATCCTGCCGCTGTTGATTGAAGCACTCAACAACGCTTAGAAATTCGCCATCAACGCCTTTGTTAAAGACGAATCTTCTCCAGACTGCCATGAGCAGCGCATTCAACGCCAGCAGGGCCAGCTGGATCAGCACCAATACTATGCGCTTGCCGTTGATGATCAATTTGCCGCCTTTGATGCGCGGTCCATGGTTCGATGCTGCTCGTTACGTTCGCCTTCGCATTCTTTAACCGGGCGAACGAGGGCGCAGTGTGCCTATTCACGACACTGGCGGATCGTCTGGCTGCGCCACTCGATCCGATGCAAATGCATCAACCGCGCCGAGCCGGCCAGGCCGGTCGATGACGATGTCCTGCGTCGCGCGAAGACATTCAATGCGGATTGCAGGCAAACGAAAGCTACAAAATATACTTCCAGTCAATCAGTCTTGTTTAATGGTTTATAAAAGGACAGTAGTCAGATTGACAGAAACTGTTCGGGATCAAAAAACAGTTTGATTCAGCTTTCATTTCTATCGCTTCGTGCTGCGTGACCTAAAGTGAAAGCCGACCCTCGACAAACGAAGAGGATCGGCGTCCACTATTTACTTTAGGAGCAACATCATGAAAGCAGCAATGGTCGTTTTTACGATCGTGATATTAATGTCCGCTTGTGCTGGGATGGACCCTGCACGACAGGGCATGAGAAGCGATTCTCAACCAATGTTCGTCGACTATGGAGCTTGATGCTGCAGGCTTTTCCTGTACGGTGTGTCGGCTTCGGAAAGGCACGAAGTCAATGACAGCTTCACGCAACTTTTATGGATTCCTCAATTTCGCTGCCGGTCTGGTTAGAGCAGGAAAGTTGTAAAGAACCCCCTTATCGCTGATTACCCGACCGACCGACTCACCCGCCATACCATTGCTGCCATTCATCGGGGTGGAAGAGGAGACTGCGATGGTTGGTACGATAAGCCGAAATTGCCGGGTTCCTCAACCACAAAACTTCAGCCTTCACAACATCGTTCCTGGGAGTGCGCTCCAGCTGGAAAAAGCCAATGAAAAACAAGAGCAAATTCCTCCACGTATTGTGCGCGGTGTCCTTGCTGGGGAATATTGCGTTGCCATCCGGCTCTGTCGCGGCGAAAGATCCTCTGCCGCGGAGCAAACCTGCCGACGTCGGTTTTTCGCCGGCAGCGCTCCTCAGGATCGACCGTTTTTTTGCCGTTGAGATCAGCGCATCACGGCTCCCTGGCGCCGTCATAGCGATTGCCAGGGATAACAAGCTGGTTTATTTCAAGGCACATGGTTTTCAGGACAAGGCGGCGAACGTGTTGATGAACACCGATGCCATCTTCCAACTTGCCTCGATGACCAAGATCATGGCAACGGTCGGCGCGCTGACCTTTCATGAGGAAGGCCGGCTTGCGCTCAATGCGCCTGTCAGTGACTGGTACCCGCAGTTCAAGAGCCAACAAGTCGCCGCAATCACTGCGGACGGGCAATTGTCGCTGGAGCCGGCAAAGCAGCCAATCACCGTCCATGATCTCATGCGTCATACCTCCGGTCTGACCTATGGCGCACAGGGTACTACCGAAGTACATAAGCTCTATCCGCCGTCTTCCGAGGCTGCGGCAATAAACTGGGGGGGTGAGGAGTTCATTGAGCAGCTGGCGCGGCTGCCCTTGTTGTATCAGCCGGGTACTGTGTGGAACTATGGACTTTCCACCGACGTGCTTGGGCTGATAACCGAGAAAACAGCGGGAAAGCCGCTTGAGCGGGTATTGCAGGAACGGCTTTGGTCAAAGCTGAAGATGAACGACACCACCTTCCACGTGCCCGAAGCCAAGCGCGGCCGGATCGCCAAGCCGCTTACGACCGATCCGCTGACTGGCAGGCCGCTACGGCTGACGCTTCTTGATCATGCGGCGAAGTTTGAATGCGCGGGTGCCTGCGCATTTGGCACTGCCCACGATTACCTGCGTTTCGGCCAAATGCTGCTGAACGGCGGTGTGCTTGATGGCCAGCGCATTCTCAGCCCCAAAACGGTGCGACTGATGACGTCCGACCATCTGGGCAATCACATCGAGAACAGGGTGGGCGTCAACGAATCAGGCCGCGATGGATACGGCTTTGGATTAGGCGTTGCAGTGCGCAAGGAGCAGGGTATCGCCCCAATCAATGGAAGCGTGGGAGATTATTCATGGAACGGCGCCAATGGCACCATATTCTGGGTTGATCCTGGAGAACGATTGGTTGTTGTGATGATGTCCGCCGGTCCGGGCGACATACGAAAGTATTATCGCGAGCAAATGAGCGCGCTCGTTTATGGAGCAATGGAAAGATAATTATCCATTGCCGCACTGTCGCCAATGTCATCGTGATGACGACATCTGCACAACAAGGTCGTTACTCACAGTGCGTTGTTCCAATACGCATAGCGACCATCGCGTGCGCATGAGTTGGTGTTTTGCAAAGGATTTCCTTGGTGGCCCGGTGCGGAATCGAACCACCGACACAAGGATTTTCAAGACGAAAACCTCTAATTCTTTCAGCTCTAAAAATCTTCCCACCAAGCCTTTCCTATTTGGCGACAGTTAAGCATAGTTAGGTACCTATGAAATCCTGATACCACTTGGTTCGGTCATTGCCTACCGGTTACCGGTTTTTCCGGCATTCGCGGCATTTATTTCTGTGGCCAGACAAGCCCTATTCGTCGTTTCCTTTGACCTGAAGACCGGCAAAAGCCCGGCAAAAGACCGGCGCGTCATTTACTTTCGGACGTCAAACTTCCCGATTCCGGAACTCTGCGTCTCCTGCAAGAGCAAATTATTCGTCTACGATCATGATGTTGACTGAGAGGTGCTGAGTAGAGCCATCTCTGGACCCGAGCAGCAGGTCTCGGACTTTTTCGTCGAACGCGTAAAAATCTAATTCTCCGTCAAGTACGCATTGAGTCTGCTGATTCATGGACTGCCCCGAACGCCGTAAACACTTCTGGCCGATGATTGCAACCAGCGAATTGCTTGATATCACACGATATGTAAGAAACAATGCAACTTCCAGACTGCCCTCCCCAGTGTTTAAGGGCGGGCCACCGTGGTAGCTTTTATTAAAAGGATAAACTGATGAGTATTGACTCCATTGGAAAAGGGATGGTCATTTCGGAGCTGCAGGGGTTAGATGTGGCTCGAGTGGAGGGGCTGCGCATCCAAAAACAGATCAGCCGGGAGTTGGAGCAGGAAATATTAGATCTGCGCCGAGAAAATGAGGATCTCAAAAAAGCGAACAAGACGGCTGCTGACATTGGCCAGATACTTCGCCTGCCGCTGGCTGAAATTGCAGAGCGCAATAGTGATTTCAGGCAGAACTATGAAGAGCTGATGACACACCTTGCCGAATGGATGGTGTCGCAAAAAGCGTTTAAAGAACTGGCGATTCAGTTTGGTCTCGAAAAAGCCTTAACACTTGATGAAGTAATAGCAAAGGGGGACGCGAAGAAATTTGACGTTCTAGAGAATAAACACCCCCCGGAACATGGTTCAAATGCAGAAGGCATCCCAATTATTAAAGAAAAATCACAAGTATTAAAGAAAAGACTTGAGACGAAAAAGAAAGCGCGCGACGCCGAGGTACTGACTGATCGAGCCTTTGACCAGGATTTCTCCGACTTGGTAACGTCGAAAAATCTTCTCAGGGTTGGCGATGAACCCTCAGGTTGGAAGCAAGCCTTTCACTACTGGCTCAAACTGGCCACGGAGGGGGTGAAAGAGGCGCAACACAATGTCGGATGGTGCTATCAATTCGGAAAAGGCGTTTCAGAAGACGATAGCGAAAGTATCGCTTGGTACACCAAAGCACTCAACCAGAATGTGGCAGCCACCCCCTATTTTTTATACCGTTTCAATAAGTGGGATAGCGATTTCGGCTTCACCTTTGTAAATAACGAAGAACTTTCAAGAAGATGCATTCAGTTGGGGGTGTCCTTAGGCCAGACATGGGCAGTGGAACTGGATGAAATCATCAAGCAAGATGAAAAAGGGGATGCCGAACGAGAAAGGGCGGAAGCAGAAGAGAAATCTTTTTGGGAGCAGGTGCGAAAACATCCGATGGGTGCACAGAGCCCGACAGCAGCCCTTGCCGCGATTAAAGACAAACCATACAAATGGACTCAAAGCGCTTTGGCCTTGCATGCTTGCACTGCAACGCTTGAGTTTAGAAATACCGAAAACCGGGGTGGTGTTTTTAGCCCGAATAAATATGCCGATTTGTACGTCGTCGTGCATAACCCGACAAATGAAGACATTGCGTTCAAGACCATTTGTTATGGTGAAAATTCCTGGCAAAGAAATGGCGTCGCTAAATCAGATTGCTATGTTGAATACCAGGTAAATAAGGTTGGAGTCAAAGTCTCGGTCAACAATATCCCAAAAGTTGAACTATCGATATCCTTATAGTTAAAGTGCCTGATTTACCAGGCTAACGTGAAAAAATTCGAAGGCTTACATAAAAAGAAAAAAGAAATGACTGTTTCTGATGGGACGGTTGCAATCATTTGGACTGCAATGTAAGTCATTCACCCAAAGTTACCGTGCCTTGCTGTCCCACTACGGGATGCGACCGTGCGCCAATACGTCCGTTGACATCTTTCTCACTTACCCTGGTGTGTGGGCACAAGAGGATGCACAAGAATGCTCGGATCGGTTTGGCACCGAGCTGCTAAAGGTTAGCAAACAATAGAATCGGCGTTCCCATTGCGGACGATTGGCCAATTCGGTCAATTCCACTGGGGACAGTAAGAACAATGCGAAAACCGAACTATTTCTTTACTCTATTTATTCCAAATAAAATAATGTCCAAATTGTCCGACCGTCCGATCACTTGCCACATGCGTTGGCAGAGGAAGTCCGATTGCAAACACTGCAGATTGAAGCCGCGATGCTGTCCCAATACTCCAACGCGCAAGATTGCTCGCAGCGTCTATGAGGATGCACGCGATGTCGCCCGCGCCATCATGCAAACACCTGAATATTGGCAGTCTCGTTGCGAACGGAAGAAAGTCGAGATGCTCTTTGCCCATCTCAAGCGCATCCTCAAATTAAATCGCTTACGGTTGCGAGGCCCGAGCGGAGCACATGATGAGTTCTTGCTGGCGGCCACCGCTCAGAATCTAAGGCGTTTGGCAAAACAGCTCGGTACCAGTGCACTTAACTTGGCTGATCCAGCCATATAGAGCGATCTAAAAGTAGCCTGGCGCCCTCATGGTTGCCGCTTTGAATTCTCTTCGAATCAACGATTCGATAACCTAGCCATGTCGCTCAGCGACTTTTTCAACACTATAGGTCGATAGCGGACATGCGCATGGTTTAATTTCTTATCAGGTCTTTTGTGCATGGCCACTGTATAAAATGGCGCGAACTAGCTGAGTTCGCGCCAATCAGACGTCCCTCGATCTAACTGGCAACAGAATGTGAATTAAATTCCTGCCAGCGGCGTTACTAGTTAAAAAGCCGTTTGCAGAAAACTCAATGAATGGCCTTTTTCTATGGCCAATGCGCCTACGAAATGTATCCAGATTGTCGCCGCTAGCCTTTCAGGACTTTTCTCCGATTTGCTTCTGCCCGACGCTTGGACGGCGCTGCGCGCTGAGCGCGAAAATATTGCCACCGCGCAGCCGTGTACTCAGATTAACGACCCCGATCGCCGGTCAGAACTTGCCGTTTGCGTTCTTCCACTCGGCACGGGGTGGAATGGCCTGAACAGTGTCCCAGTGCTCGGCAATCTTGCCGCCCTCGACACGGAACAGGTCGTAATACGAGGTAGGCTTCCCTGCAAATTCGCCTTCACTTACCACGAGGACAAAGTTGCCTTCGCCGAGCACTTTGTGGATTCGGTCGTACTTCATCCTGATTCCCCGCTGGGCCATGCCTTTCATGGCCGCACCCAGCCCGGACAGATCGTCGCCGATATGCGGATTGTGCTGCAGGTACTTCCCATTGCTGAAATAGCCGGCAAACCTGTCCATCCGGCCGTTCATCAATACATCCTCGACAAACGACCGTACCAGCATCTTGTTGGCCTGGGTCTTGTCCAGATCCGTGGGAAGAGTCGGACCATCCGTCATGGTTCGGCCACTTGGATTTGGTGCTGCGGGCTTCGCTTGAAGATTGTCCCAGTGTTCTACAATCTTTCCGTCCTCGAACCGGAAGATGTCAAAGCCGATTTTCTGACCAAAGATGTCGTATTCGGAATGGGCGAATACAAAGTCCCCGTCCTGGAAGAGGCGGACGATATTCACCTTGGCGCTTCCTTTCGGAATTTGGGAAAAGGCGGCCTTCATGCCGGCCACGCCGTCTGCGATCGCCAGGTTGTGCTGAATGTATTTGCCAGGATCAACGAGCGCCAAGGCATTCGGATCGCCTGTCTCGATGCTTTTCAAGAGGGCTGCCGCTTGTTCCTTATGGGGCGACTTGCCCTGCTGGGCTCCGCTCGGCGGAACATGACCGGCACAAGCGGCGAACAGACATGCGGCAACAATGCTGCCTCCGAGAGCGGCAACGCGGGAAAAGGTGTAGGTCATTATTCAGGCTCCATGGTTGAGCCGCCGTGACAGAATTATTCATGTCACATGCAGGCATCGAAGTTTCAGCCATGGCGGAGCGAAGCGACAGGTAGAAAAGGTGTCGGGGATGGTAAATATCGGACAAATGAGCCTATGACGACCACGAAATCCCGGGATTCAGGCATTGCGAAGGTGCGCTACACGCCACCCGAGAACTATCGTCTGGATCTGGAAATATTCTCCATAGGCGAGCGCGCTAAGGGTGTGAACATCGATAATTACCGTGGCACTCACCGCGTCGATTTTCATCTACTGATATACGTCACCAGCGGCCGGTTCACGCATACCGTCGATTTCGCGCCGATCCAATGCGGGCCAGGTTCTGTTCTCGCCCTGCGTCCGTCTCAGATGCAATGCTTCGATACGAAGCATAAGTGGGACGCATGGTTCGTGATATTCCGGCCAGAGTTTCTCTCCCCGATCCAGGCTTCATCTCAAGTCGGCGATGTTCGGGTCGTTACTACCTTGGAGGAATTGCCCGTCCATTTCGCGGTTGAAACGGCTGATCGTGAAGCCGTACAGCAGTCGATCCTGCAGATGTACCGCGATACGAAAGTCAACGCGTCGTTGTCGCAAACCCATGAGTTGCTGCGGCATCAGTTGTATGCGCTGCTGCTCCGGTTGCATCTGTTCCAGGCAAAAAGGGCGCAGGATGCCATCGCGTCGCCGGCCGACGTACAGCGTTTCAAATTGTTCCAGAAAATGGTCGAACGAAATTTTTCAACGCAGCACAAGGTATCGGGCTATGCGATGGCAATGGGCATTTCCGAAAAAAGCCTGACGAGGACAACGCAGGCGATCGCCGGCGTAACGGCCAAGTCGTACATTGCTTCAAGGGTGGCCCTGGAGGGCAAGCGGCTTCTTGTACATAGCGCTTTGCCGGTCGCGGCAATTGCCGATCAATTGGGATTCGACGAGTCGACGAACTTCGTAAAATTCTTCAAACGCGAAGCTGGATGCGCTCCAGGTGAATTTCGGTCACGACACCAGGAATGACATGCAGCGGCAGATTCATTTGACTCCGGATTGAGCAGGGCGCAAGGTGCTTGCATCGACAGCAGGCATCCGGCTGTCCGTGTCTGTCGGTAAGCGTTAAGGCGAAGGTAATGTTCGGTTTCCTCCACAGTATCAGGAGGCCGCAACAGGAGCATCAATTCGCAAATTTGCCCGAGTATCTGTACCGAATCTCATCCGGTTTAGTCACATAAATTCACGTTGGCTTTGGGAGCGATAGCGGCCGGTGGAGACAAGCGGCAATCGGTCGATGTTGTTGGGTCCTGAGTAAAGAGGTGTAGCTTGATCGTTAATTTGGGTCTCGGATTGACTGCGAAGAGGAAATACGATGAGTTGCGACGCAGTACTACCCACTATATTGACAATGCCTGCCGAACTGTCTGCCTAAGTACTTCATACGCTTGCTGCTCACCTAAATCCGCTCTTAGCCTGGACAGGTCAGTCAACCCCACCGCACCAAGCAGTTTTGCAGCCTTACGGATGCCATCCAAAACCGCCTCAGAATGGGCAGTCCCTTCCCCTAAAAGTAGGTAAAACGGAATGCGACAAGTCTGAGGATCGGCTTTCGCTGCCCGCAGCAGATCGAACATGGACCCTTGGTCAAAATGCACGCCGCAAGCGATTAGCCCAACGCTAGCTTTGAGGTTGGCTTTGGCCTCTTCATAGGTATGACATATCTTCACCTCGAACTCCGATCCAAGAGCTGTCGACACAAGAGGTAAATCTTGAGGTCGAATCGCTAACAGGATGGATTTAGATGGCATGGCATCTGTCACCGGATGGCGGCCAAGCGGGAGGCGAGAGGGCACGCCGCAATGAAATTATGATAATGGTTTCACTTTATGCAATCCAGAACCGAATGTCTATCGCTTGTTTCTGTACAAAGTTTCATTTAAGAATAGCTTCTAGAAATGTCTATGTGCAAACCCGCCGTTATAGAGAAGAAGGCTAAGTACGGCCGTCCCTGCAAATGCGGTCGATTGGACGATTTGGTCGGTAGGGTGTAGATGTTGTGGGTTCGACCGGAACCGGAAATAGTCCGGACGCGAGGACTGTAAGTCCACAAAACAAAAACGCCAACCCGCATGGGTTGGCGTTCTGTAAGGGATATCCTTGGTGGCCCGGGGCGGAATCGAACCACCGACAAAAGGTTTTCAATCATCGTGTCGGCTAGAAATCTAGTATTTTCCTTAAAGTTTCTGAACCAGACAGCACAATTGCCGAATGCTGCGTAAGGCTGGCTCAAATAATGCCATGCCAGCTTAAGCTGGTATTGGCTTACGAGATTGAGAGAGTTCCACGGTATGCGATTGGTCGCTATGCATGCGTCATCTTCAGTAAACGTTGAATTGGCCAGCGATGCCTATGAATTTTTACTTCTGTTCTCTTTCTCAACGATGCCATGCTCGGCCATGTACCTGGTGCGTGCGCGGAGATAGAAGAATCTTACGATAGGCCATTTACGGAACTGGTGTGCCCAGGGATGGCGTGCAGCGAAACGGTTTTTCAATGCAGCGATAAGACGCAGACGTTCTACTTCAATTTCTGATTTCATTGCATGAAAATGGGAGGCAGCGGCACATTATTGCGCAACACATGGATTAAATCGGCAGCCAACGCCACCAGAAAGGCTCTCGAGATTCCGTCGCGCCGTGTTGTTGCAACAGGGTGACTATATTCATGTGGCCATGCATCCGAGCGGCTTGTAACGGTGTGAGGCCGTCGAACTCAGATCGGAGATGTGGATCGGCGCCATGCTCCAGCAGATAATGTGCAATGTCGACGTGACCATTTATGAGAGTGGCGACCAGCGGCGTGCACATGATCTCCGGGTGTTGATAGTTGGGATTGACGCCTGCGCTGATATGGTATCGCACGAGGGCAAAGTCGCCCGCGAGTGCAGCTTCATACAATTCTTTCCAATCACCTGCGGACATTGCTCTTCTCTTTAAAGAAATGGTAGCGCTAAGTATAGCTTTTGAAGTGTACATTAATATAATGCGAGGTATCTCATTGCTCGGGGATGAGAACCAACGACTGTCAAGGCTGCGTTCAAATGTCCGGCCTTTGAAGTCCCGGTTTGGGTTATCGGGGTTTAAAAAAACTGAAGCCGCGACAGCGGAATGCTGGTCCGGAGAATCGGCGGTTGAACCCGTAGGAGCCCTCCAACGCATAACCAAATTGGCTTTTATATTGGCACTGCGTCGCAAGGTCCAGTCGGGCGGCTACGCAATCAGCGTGTACGATTTGCCGTAGCGCGCACGATGGCATGCGCCAGATCGATCGCATCCAGCTTGCGCCGCACCTTCCTGTCCGCTGCCCCCTTGAGCGCAACCGGCGCCAGACCTTGGTTCGTTTTCGCAGGCGCCGATCGGCCGCGCCGGCTGTCTCGTTGCTCCTGCATGAACTGCGCCATTTGCCGCACGTGGCTTAACCGCTTGTTTTCCACGATTGTGCCCTGACGCACTTCAGCGAGCCGGTCATAGGTAGTTTCAAAGGCCGGTCTCGCAATTCCTTGTTTGCGACCGACCGTTCCTGATGCGATGAACCCGCGGCAAAGCTACCAACCGGCGATCCGTCATTTCGGAGTGACTTCCTGCCTGCCACCGCCGACAGAGTGTCGCGCTACCTTGCCCGCTACGCCCCAACGGAGTGCTGCCCATCGTGATGCGAGCCCGGTATTTCGGGCGATCGATGGGGGCATGTCCGCCAGCATGCATTGCGCACTGAAAGCAAGGTGCCGCTCCTGCGGTCGATGCTGGCCAATGCGGAAATGGACAAGCACATCGAGTCCGGATCTTCCCGCCAGGTGGACATCGGTCACTACCACGCCGGGGAAGCCCGGCTCCAGCCATTTTTGCACCTGCTCGGCGCTGTCGCAGGCATGCACGGCAAAGCCGCCAAGCTGCAGGGTCTGCGTGGGGGCTATCCGCACCGTCTTTTCATCTTCAATGAGTAGTACTTCACATACTGACAAGGTGATCTCCTTCTGCCGATCCTTTTGCCGGTTGCGGTCCGATTGCCTGCAATGGCAGCCTGACCAGGAACTCCGCGCCGCCGTCGGGCAGATTGCGCGCGATGAGTTGCCCGTTCATGGCTTGCACGATCGACGATGATATCGCCAGACCCAATCCCAATCCCTTGCCGGAGGGTTTGGTGGTAAAAAACGGTTCGAACAAATGCGCGGCGACCTGCTCCGGAATGCCGGCGCCGGAATCCCGGATCGCGATGACCACCTCGTCCTTGCGTCGCTGCAGGCGAATCGAAACCTGTCTCGTCGCCGCCCCTTCCACCGCATCGATCGCGTTGCGCAGCAGGTTGATCAGCACCTGCTCGATCCGCACCGCATCGCCGGTCACTCTTACCTGTTCGGAAACATCCATGTCGAGCGCCACGTCCTGGCGGTGGAATTCGCTTTCCAGCAGGGCGACGGACGCATGGATCGATTGCGCTAGATCCACGGACGACACCGTTTCATGACTCTTGCGGGCAAACCCTTTCAGCTGTCCGATGATGGCGCCCATACGGGCGCTGGCCGCGCTGATATGCGTCAGGTTTTCGCTTGCCGGTGTAATCTGCCCGCGATCAAGGAAAGTCACCGCATTGTCGGCGAACGCACGGATCGCCGCCAGCGGCTGATTCAGTTCATGGGTCATGCCGGCCGCCATCTGGCCAAGCATCGCCAGTTTGCCGGCCTGCACCAGTTCATTCTGGGTAGATCGCAGCAGATGTTCGGTTTCCTTCAGTTTTGCGTATTTCGTCTCCAGGCTTTGGTTCGCTTTGGTCAGCGCATGCGTGGTCTGCGCGATCCGGCGGTCCAGTTCTTCCGCCGCCTGCCGCAACGCCCTGCTTGACGCAAGTTGCTCCTCCAGCCGTCTCCGGCGCTGGTAAAACGCCCATAACGAGATGGCGGCGATCGCCAGTACCAGTGCGGCCGCCAGTGCGCTGAGGTTTGCGATGCGCTCGACCCGCGCGTGCGACGGGAACTGCATCAATTGCCAGCCAAGCCGGCCGATCGGCTGCGAAACCGATTCGCCGAATCCTTTTTGGGCCGAGGCGGTCAACGTTCCAATCGGCGTGATCTCGCGGCCGGCATATTGCTGCGTGCCTGCCAGATCGCGCTGCGCGATGGCGTCGAGCGCCACGGTGCTCTGGTATTTCCAGTCTGGTCGATTGCTCAGAAAAACCACACCGCTGCGATCGGCGAGTGCAATCGGGTCTTCGCTGCTTCGCCAGGTTTCCTCAAATTCGGACAGACTGATTTTTACCGCGATCACGCCTGCCGGATGTCCTGCACCACGCGCCGTGGCATCTGGGTATACCGGCTGCGCAATGAAATAGCCCGGCTCCCCAGTTGCATTACCGATCCCGTAGAACCGGCCGGCATCGCCTTTCAGCGCATCCTGGAAATAAGGGCGGAAGCTGAAATTGCGCCCAACGAAAGAGAGAGGCTCATTCCAGTTGCTAGAAGCCAGCGTATTCCCGTTACGGTCCATCAGGTAAATGGCGCTGACTTTCGCCTGCCGCTGGATGGATTGCAGAATCAGGTTGAGGCGCTCAATGACTGCCCGGTCTTCGGAACGGGCCAGTGCCTGCGTGACTTCGGGCTGAAACGCCACAACGAACGGAAGGGTCTCGAATTTTTCCAGGACCGACTCCAGATTGAGCGCGATGATATGCAACTGGCGCTCACTGCTGGCCTGGATTCCGCTGCGCGCCTTGCTTTCTCCAATCAGATAGGCAGTCACCACCACTGCCGCCGCACAGCATAGGGCAAGCAGGAAAAGAACGATGCGTTTTTTAGATCTCATGCTGTCGTCTGCTTGTTTATTTGGTCAGTCGTTACTCATGACAGTGTGCAGGCTTCATGCAAGCGCATTGCCTTAAAGCAGCCCAGTATTTTTACAGGAAGACGTACAAAGTTTTCCGCTGATTCCCGATTGGGCTTGTGCGAAAAGGCAGAATTTCGCCCGCAACATGTGCAGCTTTTAGCCGTGTTTCGGTATCCGGCGCCGAGCTTCCCGCGCCGTGTATCGTCATTTATAGCCTTCCGTTGTCTTTGTTCCCTCTTTCGTAAGGTTCACGCATACGCGCCTGTGACGCTTTGTTAATGGCTGTCCGGCCAACAACCTGGAACTCAGCATGAATCGGCGCGGTAACTGTTGAGAGTCGGAGCATTGTTTTGACACTGTGGCCGAGTCCTTCTTCAGTAGCCTGAAAAAAGAGCGGATCCGCAAGCGTATTTACAAAACCCGCGATCTGGCTCGTACCGATATCCTTGATTGCATCGAAGTCTTCTACAATTGGAATAGGCGTCATAGCCATCTGGGCCGCATCTGCCCCTGTGGCGTCAGAGCGCGTCTCAATGTAGGGCTAGCCTTTGTCTGCCGTACCGGAAGTACTCCAATGTGCTTAGTGAAGTGACTGTGAAACTAGAGGAAGCACAAGCTGCCTTAAACCCGCATTAGTTAAAGATACGGCCCAATTGCTGCCCATTCATTGTCATCTAAGGGTATGCCATTTAGAACCCGTTCACGTCGTATCCTGCGTTCCCCATCCACCAGGGCGAAAAGAGAATTGCTGTCTTCAGTTAAGTTATTCCTGAAATGATTTAACAACTGGGAAGTCCTAAAACAGAACCTTTCTCCAGAGGTAAATCCATCTATATTGACGCAAATAAGAAAATAACCTACGCCCCGCTGCCGCTTATCGTAAGCGGTGTCAAGGCGTACGAACTGATCGTTAAACGGCATATTACTTAATAACGTACAAAGAATTTGCACAATCATTCCGAGCCCTTGTTCTTTGTATTCCTGAAGCTCTTCTAAGGCCATGACTTCGTTGGATGACTGCACGTCATGACTGTTTACGTCCTCTGTTCCAGCCGCTTGCCACTCTAATTTTCGATCAAGAAATTGCATCATCATTGAATACGTCAACGGACTGGTTGCCATATCAATGCAAAATGACTCGTCGGTACTGGGAACTGCGATAGCAAGCGGAGTTGCTCGATGAGGGGAAATACCGCCATTTATTGGCGATATCCTCGACTCTGAATTGCTAGAGACAAGACCAATGAAATTTTCTTGTGCTGCTCGCTTTGCATAGTAGCTGGCCGCGCCGAAATGATTAGAGTTTTGCACCGCAACGGCGGCGATTCCATATATTTTCGAGCGTTCAATTGCAATATTCAACGCATGAGATGCCGCAACTACACCGAGTGCGTGGTCTGCGTCTAGCACCGCTACTGCCGGCAATGTGGACGTTACCACCATAAGTGGGTTTGGATTACTGCTACCTACACGCAATTCTTCGAGATATGTGGTGAATAGCTTTACACCGTGCGTATTGTTGCCATCTAGCGCCATCGATATCAACGCCTCACATACGGCCGTGATATGCGGTTGCGGAAGGTTGAACTCGTTGAAAGCGCGGCCCATCGCCGCCTTAAGAAGGTCTGCTTGAACTAATCGCATCGTTTGCCTAGGTCCACGGTGTTATTACACAACGACCAAAACGGTCTATATATGATCGGATGGCCCACGGGTTTTTTATTGCTAGCGCAAATTTTACTTATTGGTTCCCTCGTCAAATGGCTTTAATCAGATGACATTTCTTAATACACGCCGCGCGTTCGCCAAACCATCCTCGATCGACATTCTTCGGTCTCAATGCTCACAGCAATGTTTCCAGCGCGGAGCCGACGCGAATGAATATGCTATTTATTCCAACTCAAAAAATAGTCTCTTCACGTATTCTTGTAGGAAGCCGTCTTCACAGCTACGTTTTATAAATTCAAAGCAAAGCGTGGGGTTCGCTTCCCGACTCGAATACACTTACCGAAGTCCTGCTTCGTCGACAAGTGTGGGATCAATGCGCATTGCTTGGCCAGTAAGGTCACGTACAGTAGGCTCAACATCATCCACTGCAAGCGCAATGTCTGAATGCTTAAAGCCGTATTGTTCGACAAGGCAGGAGTAAAAAATCATATTCTGTCCTGCCGTCACGCTACTAGACATTCCTGGACTACGATTTGATCGGAATTCCAAGACGTTTCATTTTGTCGTATAGCGTTTTCTTGGAGATGTGAAGCATCTCTGCTGCATCGGCCACACTAGCCTTACTTCTGCGAAGCGCCTCTGAAATAATGATTTTTTCATAAGCGCCGACCCGCTCATGCAAAGAACTATCGACGAGAGGATTTTCGGGATTGGCTAAGCCGTTAGTCGCTTGGTTGGCTGCCTCCGGAGCAATCCAGTGAGGTTGCTGTCCCATGCCGAGCACGAGGCGCTCAGAAAAATTGCGCAACTCCCTCACGTTACCAGGCCACTCATGGCGCTTCCATTCGCTCATTTCCTGGTCGCTCCACACTGGAACCGGACGGCCAAACCGGCGCGAAGCCTCCATCACGAAATGGGACAGCAAGAGCGGGATGTCTTCACGGCGGTCTGCGAGGCGAGGCAATTGGATTGTGACCACTCCAATTCGGTAGAAAAGGTCCGTACGGAATCTGCCTTCCTCACTTAACTTGAATAGATCTGCCTTCGTCGCTGCCACTATGCGGCAGTCTATGGGGATCAGTTGATTTCCGCCGATGCGCTCTAGTCGCCGTTCCTGCAGTACGCGAAGCAGCTTGACCTGCAACTGAAGCGGCATGCTCTCAATTTCGTCAAGGAATATGGTTCCACCATTAGCGTACTCGAATTTTCCGATACGTCGCTTTTGCGCTCCGGTATACGCCCCGGCTTCGTGACCGAACATTTCGCTTTCAAAGATGGACTCAGGTAATGCACCACAATTGATTGCGACAAATGGCCCTTTACGTCCGCTAACCGCATGAAGCTGCCTCGCTATTACTTCCTTGCCTGTTCCGGTCTCGCCGTCTATCAAGATGTCGACGGCCGTGGGTCCAAGATTGGCGACCTGATTGCGTACCCGATTGAGCTCTTTGGATTCGCCGATCATGGGCGGCTCGGCAAATCGATCGCGCGTTAAGGTTTGAAGTTGTCGGTTCTCGACAATCAGCGATCGTTTTTCCGATGCGCGTTTGACGGCTACCACAAGACATTCCGGAACGAAAGGCTTGGCAATGAAGTCATAAGCTCCGCCTCGCATTGCATCGACCGCCATGCCAATATCTCCGTGGGCAGTGACAAGAATGACGGGAATGTCAGAGTCGACCGCCATCACATCGTGCAGCAGATCCAAGCCGGACCGGCCGGGCAGCCTGACATCAGTCAGAATGACGCCATCGAAGCGCCGGTCAATGGCGCCACTAGCATCCTCTGCCCTTGCAAACTGAAGCACCTGGAACCCGCCGAGTTCTAGGGTTTGTGATATTGCTTTACGAAGGGCTTCATCGTCTTCGACAAGAATCACTTTTGGGTTTGACAATTAATCTCCTTTCGACTTGCTTTCGCTATGCTGGTGGCGATTAACGTGATCGATTCATCGATGTCAAAGCCCGACCAACTGTCGGGCCAACAGTTTCACGCCGGACCCTGCTGCTGCACCGCTGGCGGCCGGTCATCAGGTACGGTAGGCTTGGAGGAAGGATGAAAATGACCTTCTCGCGCCAAACAGTCAGTAGGAGGTTACAGCTTCAGGAAACGTTACGTTGCTTTGAACGTCGCGCTTGAAATCCAGCAACAGTACGACGCGCGTCGTCGCACTTTTGTTCCAAGCCTCGTGCAGATAGGTGTCGTCGAATACAAAGCAGGAACCGGGGTACCAAGACCTGACCTCATCGGCCACTTTGATCCCGCAATCGGCAGGTGTTATGAGTCCCAGATGGCAGCGCAACACTTGATTTGTGTAGCCAACATGCGGTGTGATGTGTGTACTGGGTGCAAGCGAAGAAAAGCCTGCAGTCACAAGACCGGGAATCGCCTCGACCAGCGCGGTGGTTTGGGGGCAAAGCGCGCAGTGCTCGTCAACCCGTTCCCCAAACTTATACAGGCCAAAAACGGTCCATTTGCCTTGGTATATATCACGCTCAGGCCAATCGATAAAATAGGTGCTGCTCAAGTTGAGCAATTCATCGCGGACGGCTTGCCACTGATCCTGCAAGCGCACGATCGCAGGGAATTCTGTCGATTCCAAAAACATGAATGTCTCCAAGTGAAGTGGTCGAGTTTTGTCAGCCGACGATGCGAACCGACCGGAATACAGCCACTTTTTTTATCAAAAGCGTAACCGAAAACTGTTAGCTTTGCACGGCTTTGTAAGCGGCACACCAGTTATCAGGTCGACATTCTGGAGCCGGTCGAGTAAAGCCGTTACATTTTTCGGAACCAATCGACGCTCTGTCTGGAATTCCATCCGCTTTTGACAAGCCCTTAATTTCTCCATTTGTTATTTCGTATTGTTTTCAGCGACTTATATTCTTTCTTGGGGTGGCACGCAATCTGCAATTACAGCTACCCAGCCATTAGCTCGCTTGCAAGGGCGAGTTTTCAATGTAACGCATAAACGCGTTAACAAATTGCCAACCGGAAAGTGCGCGGCCTCTGCAGCCTGGTTAGGAGGAACATGACGTGAAATCGCGTCTTGATTGTGCGGACAGGAAACGTAAGCAGCGGTAAGCGCCGGCGTCAAACCGGCAACGGTTGGGTGATAGCAGGACTGCAGCATCATTGAGATTTAACGAACTCGGTCGAAGGAGGCGCGCTAGTGATTGCAGATTCGATGATGTCAGAGCTCATCGCACGTGGGGAGCGCCATGACCTTGCAACCGTTCAGCGCGAAATTTGGTTCGATCAGGTTATGCATGGCGATATCCCGATGTACAACATTGGCGGCTATGTGCACATCGAAGGGGCCATTGACTATGGCCGATTTACCGAGGCATTCAATCTGGTTTTTCACAAGCATGACAACCTTCGGCTGGTCCTAATTGAGCCCGGAAATGCCGAAGGTGAGCCTGAGCAGGTCATTTTGCCGGCTTTTCGTCTGGACGTGCCCATTCATGACTTTTCATACGAGACCGATCCGCATGCAGCTGCCGTTCAGTGGATTCAGGCACGCCTCGACACGCCATTCACGCTGTATCGTCAGCTACTTTTTCGCTGTGATCTGATTAAACTTTCAGAAAGCCGGTTTTACTGGTCCATGCATTTTCACCACTTGGCGACGGACGGCTGGGGCATCGCCTTGCTGGGACGTTCCATGGCATCGATTTATTCGGCAATGGAAGCAGGGGAAATACCGAGCCTTTCGGCACCCCAGTATGTCACCTACATTCAGCATGACCATGGTTACCGCGCCAGTGATGCCTACAGGCGCCAGCGCGCGTATTGGTTGGCAAAATTCGAAGAAGTGCCGGAACCTCTGTTTGCGCCGCGAAAGCACTATGGCGAAGGAACTGACAGGCAGGCGAGTGACTGCCTAACATTCACGCTTGCGCGGGAAATCTATGACAGGCTGACATTGTATGCAGAAGCCCGGCGGGCCACGACCTTCCAGATCATTCTTGCGCTTCTGTATGTCTATGCGGCACGTATATCTCAAAAGGAAGACATCACGATCGGGATCCCGGTTCTTAATCGTTCGAATGCGGCGTTCAAGGACACTTTCGGTCTGTTCGCAAGCATCTGTCCAATGCGCGTTGCCCTTTCACCGGAAATGACATTCGACCAAGCGCTGGCGCGACTCTCCGGTATTCTGAAACAAGACTATCGGTATCAGCGGTTTCCAATAAGCGAAATCAATCGTGCCGTCGGGTTGCGGCATGCGGAACGGCGGCAGTTATTTGATATCTGCCTTTCCTACGAATCCCACGATCACGCGATCGCTTTCGGGTCGGCCCGTGGCCATTCTGTGGCAATGCTGAACAGGTATCAACAGACACCCCTGACGCTGTTCGTAAGAGAATTCAATCGAAGCGAAAATATTCGATTGGACTTCGTCTTCAACACGCAATACTTTGACGCAGCCTCGATTGTTGAGACTCACAAACGGATCAATGTCCTTATTGAGGCGATTCTCAAGGAGGAAGCATGCTCCCTGAATCGCCTTCCATTACTCACGCGAGAAGAGGTAGCGCAACTCGACACGTGGAATGACACGCGGGTAAATTTCAGCGCTCCGGACCAAGTGCACCAGATGTTCGAGGCAGAAGTTGCGGTCAACGGGAATGCGATTGCGGTAATAAGCGACGAAGGGCGTCTCACTTATCGCGAACTGAATGAGCGGGCCAATCGTCTTGCCCGCCACTTGGTGGCGCTCGGAGTTGGGGCGAATTCGCCTGTGGCCGTTTGCATACCCAGAAGCAATGAACTGCTGATTGGCCTGCTGGCGGTCCTGAAGGTGGGAGCGACTTATGTTCCACTCGATGCCAGCTATCCGGCGGAGCGGATCGGTTTCATTCTCCAGGATAGTGCTCCGTTGGCGGTTCTTGTCCATGGAAAGAAAACCGACCCGGCCTACACAGCAGTGCAACAGTCATGCGCCGGGGAAGCTTCTGGCTGCACGCTCGTCGATGTGCATCGGGACGCCGCGCTCTGGGAGCATCTATCCGCCGCGAACCTTGAGCTTGCAAATCTGCCGCCACCGGACGAGTGCATCGCCTACATCATCTATACCTCCGGATCGACCGGTAAACCGAAAGGAGTGGCCAACACCGTTGCAGGCCTGCGCAACCGGCTGGCCTGGTTTCACAGAAAGGTAGCCGGAACGCCACTTATAACGGCCTTCAAGACCAGTATTGGTTTCGTCGATTCCGTAACAGAAACATTGGAAACGATCACGGCAGGCGGAAGCCTCGTCGTCTTCAATCACGACAGCGTCCGCGATCCGGATGCGTTTGCGAAACGTGTCAGTCAGTTCGCAGTATCGAACCTGGTCGTCGTCCCTTCTTTCCTCAAGCACTTCACAGCCATCCCGGCAGATGCGTTGGACACCGTGCGCACCGTCGTGTGCAGCGGGGAACGCCTTGCGCCGGATCTCGTGCGCGCATTCCGGAGCGCCCATCCGCGTGCACGGTTGTTCAACTTCTATGGTTCGTCGGAAGCGAACGGCGATTCGACCGCATTCGAGTTCGACGCGCAGACGACACAAGCGCTTGGCGAGGGCTCAATCATTGGCTGGCCGATTGCCAACACATGCATCTACATACTCGACAAGTGGGGGCAGCGCCTGCCAGTGGGCGTGCCTGGGGAACTGTACATCTCAGGCTTGGGGGTCGGGCTTGGATATCTGAATCAGGAGGAGCGTACGGCAGAACGCTTCATGATCGATCCCTTCCGTGACAGGGCGACACGTATGTATCGGACCGGCGACCTAGCGCGCTTCCGGCCGGATGGCAGCATAGAGTTCCTGGGACGTAACGACTTTCAGATCAAAATTCGCGGATTCCGCATCGAACTTGGCGAAGTGGAGAAAGCCATTGCGAGCCATCCGGATGTAAAGGAATGTGTAGTAGTCGCCGATCGCGGCGTCGAGGACGAATATCGTCTCGCAGCATATGTGGTACCGCAGGCGGGGCAACGGAATGGTGACTCGCCGGAAGGTGACGGCATGGCATTCAGTCTGTTCTACTTTGGCGCAGAGACATACGAACAGGATGACAAGTACCGACTCTATATCGATTCTGCGCGGTTCGCCGATCAGAACGGCTTTCATGCAGTCTGGACTCCGGAGCGTCATTTCCACGAGGTCGGCGGACTTTACCCGAATCCGGCAATTTTGAGCGCGGCATTGGCGACAGTCACCAGCCGGATCCAGCTGCGCTCCGGCAGCGTCGTCCTACCCCTGCAAGACCCGATTCGGGTCGCCGAAGAATGGTCGGTGGTCGACAACCTGTCGGGCGGCCGCGTTGGCGTCTCGATCGCGTCGGGCTGGGTGCCTCGCGATTTCGTGCTTGCACCGGACAACTACATGCGCCGGAAGGACGTCATGGCCACCGGCATCGACGCGCTGCGGTCGCTTTGGCGCGGCAATCCGGTGGAAATCCCGAACGGGATGGGAAGCATGTCGGAGGTAAGAATTTATCCCAAGCCTGTGCAGTCGGAACTTCCGTTGTGGTTGACGTCGTCAGGCAATCCCGCCACCTTCATGCAGGCCGGTGCGCTCGGAGCCAACCTTCTGACCCATCTTCTGGGCCAGACCATCGAAGAGGTTGCCGCCAACATCAAGGTCTACAGACAGGCACTTGCCGACCACGGACATGATCCAAATCGCGGCCGCGTTACCTTGATGGTGCACACCTACCTCGGGGGCGATTTCGATGAAACCTTGCGCAAGGCGCAGCGGCCGTTCACCCGCTACATGCGCTCGCACCTTGGCTTGCTGGAAGCATTCGCCAAGGGGATGGGGATTGCGACGGACAGCCTTGCCGAAAAGAACGTCGATACCATCGTGAACTACGCGTTCGAACGCTATTCCCGCACTGCGTCCCTGATCGGCACGCCACAAACATGTTTGGAGGTGGTGGCACAACTGCGAGATGCCGGCGTCGACGAGATTGCTTGCCTCATGGACTGGATGGACGCGGACCAGGCGCTGCAGGCATTGCCGTATTTGAACGAGTTGCGGCAGCTCGTGGAGAAAACGCCCCCCAGCACTGGCGTCATGCGTAAGCACCTTAAGCGCTTCCTGCCCGACTACATGATTCCATCAAGCCTGACTTACTTGAATCACTTGCCGCTCACCTCCAGCGGAAAAATCGACCGCAGCGCGTTGCCCCGGCCTTGCCTCGTCGCGGCGAACCGCCGTTACGTCGCGCCACGCACGGAGACCGAGATAAAGCTGGCCGAAATCTACTCAAAAGTTTTGCAACTGGATACAGTCGGCGCGCAGGACCGTTTCTTTGAAATCGGCGGGGATTCGCTACTGGCCGTGAGGCTTAACAACAGCATACAGCAGACGTTCAACGTGACGCTGCCGATCCGGGATTTGTTCGAGCACGCCAGTCTAGAGGAGCTCGCCGAGCACCTTGACTTACTCGCGTCTGTGCAACGGCAGGAAGAGGGGGCAGCCCCAATTGGCCGGCGGTCGCTAAAGCCCGGTGCCGTGACCGTTCGCGTATGACATTCGAAGTCTTTTTGGAGCACCTCGCCGACGCTTCGGTCCACCTACGGCGCGATGGAGACGAACTGGTCGTCACGTTCAACCGTGGCGAACCGGACAAGTCGACCCTGGATGCCCTCCGTGCATACAAGGCCGAGCTCCTGATTTTTTTGGAGCAGCAGGGCGGCGAATGGGGAGCGCCTGGCCAGGTTGCAGCGCCGGAGCAGCGTATGCTTTCGTACGGCCAGCAGCGCCTCTGGTTCCTGCAACAGTTACAGCCTTCGAGCGCCGCATACAACGAAGAGTTTTGTGTGCGCCTGCAAGGGGCCATCCATGCCGATCAACTCGAATGCGCGTTGAATGACATCGTGCGCCGGCATGAAGTGCTGCGAGCCACTTTCGGTTGCCTCGATGGACAACCCAGCCTTGAAGTGGCGGAAGAGCTTAAGCTTCATCTGCGTCGCCATGACTTGAGCCACGTTGCAGCCGCCGAACAATGGAGCACTGCGCTCGAATTAGCGGGAGCCCTGGTGCTCCACCCCTTTGAACTTGCTTCAGGACCGCTGCTGCGCGCAGACCTGATCAAGCTGAATGCGCAAGATCATCTGCTGCAGATCTGCATGCATCACATGATCACGGACGGCTGGTCGATGCGAGTGCTGGCGGCCGAGCTGATTACGATTTATCGCGCACGGCTCGAGGGGCGGGCAGGAGCACTGCAGGAGCCGGCCGTTCAGTATTCCGACTTTGCTTCTTGGCAACGCGCACGGCTCGACCAGGGCCGAATGCGCAAGCAAGTCGATTTCTGGCGAACGCAGTTGGAAGACGCTCCGACGGTACTGAACCTTCCTTTCGATCGCCCCAGGCCTCCAGCGCAGGATCACGACGGCGCCTTCGT
Source organism: Noviherbaspirillum sp. (assembly GCF_036846085.1). NCBI lineage: Bacteria > Pseudomonadati > Pseudomonadota > Betaproteobacteria > Burkholderiales > Oxalobacteraceae > Noviherbaspirillum > Noviherbaspirillum sp. The sequence goes on from NZ_DAIUCO010000001.1 coordinate 73,926, forward strand.
CGAATTCGTCATCGATGCAGAATTGACGGCGCGGCTTCGGCAATTTTGTGCCCGCCAAGGTGCAACGCTGTTCATGGGCATCCTGGCCGGATGGTCAGTGGTGCTTTCACGTCTCTCCGGGCAAGACAACCTGGTCGTGGGTTCGCCGGTTGCGGGTCGCGGACGTCCGGAACTGGAAACGCTGATCGGTTTCTTGGCCAATACGTTGCCCCTGCGTATCGATCTCGACGGGGCGCCGGGTGCTGCGGACCTTGTGCGCCGCGTCAAGGCTGCTGTGATAGCCGCGCACGAACACCAGGACCTGCCGTTCGAGTACATGGTGGATGCCATAAAGCCGGCTCGCAGCATGTCTCACAGCCCGTTGTTCCAGGTGATGTTGAACTGGCAGACAGACTCGACGGGCTCGATCGATTTTCCCGGCGTGACGGTCAGTGCTGTCTACACACCCTGCAACATTGCCAAGTTCGATCTGACCCTGCGGATCGTTGAAGAGAAAACGAGGCTGCTCGCGCGTTTCGAGTATGCGACCGCGCTGTTCGATCGCTCCTCGATCGAGCGGCAGGCACAGTACCTGCCCGGCATACTGTGCGCCATGCTTGAAGATGAGCAGACCCCAGTAACCGAGCATTCCTTGGTCGGCAGCGAAGAGTGGCACCAGCAGGTCGTTGAATGGAATGCGACGCAGGCACCGTTCGCGGATGACAAGTGCATCCATCAGCTGTTCGAAATGCAGGCAGAGAGCCATCCGGACGGCATTGCGCTGATTTATGACGATGTGCAACTGAGCTACCGCGCGCTCAACGCACGCGCAAACCGGCTCGCACGGCATCTGCGCCGGCGTAGCGTTTGCGTGGATACGCCAGTGGCAATCTGCCTGGAGCGCGGGCCGGATCTGGTCATTGCCTTGCTTGCAGTGCTCAAGGCCGGTGGGGCCTATGTTCCGCTCGACCCTACCCATCCGGCAGAAAGGCTTGCGCATGCAGTGCGGGACAGCGGTGCGCAGCTCGTGCTGCTTCAATCTACGCTGGAAGCCGGATTGCTTGCCATGGTAGGTGCTTCCTGCCCGGCGCTTATTCGCCTCGATGAGCAGGCGGGCGATTGGTCCCAGGAACCCGAGCACGACTTGGAACCAGTGGCGGGGCAGTCTGTATCCAGTCTTGCATACGTTATCTATACGTCCGGCTCAACCGGACTTCCCAAGGGCGTCATGGTCGCACATCGAGGCGTCGTCAACCTGCTGCAGTCGCTCGGAAATCTTGTCGACATGCATAGGCAGGAGCGCGTGCTGGCGCTGACGACGATTGCATTTGATATTGCTGCCCTCGAGCTTTATCTGCCGCTGATCTACGGTGCGCGCGTGGTACTGTGCAGCCGGACGGACAGTGCTGATCCCACAGCCCTGGCGGACCTGCTGGAGCAGCACGGAATTTCCCTGATGCAGGCGACACCTGCGACCTGGCGGATGCTGCTGGCAGCGAACTGGCAAGGCGCGGAGCATATGAAGGCGCTGTGCGGAGGGGAAGCGCTGGGGCGCGATCTCGCGTGCGAGCTGGCCGCGCTTGTTGGCCGCCTCTGGAATGTGTACGGTCCGACCGAGACGACCATCTGGTCCACGTGTGCTGCCATCGCGCGTGCCGCAAAGCACGGTGTCGGCCCCCATATGCCGATCGGCCGTCCTCTGGCAAACACCCGTGTCTATCTGCTTGACGAACGGCAGCGCGTTGTTCCGATCGGGGCCATCGGGGAGATATACATCGGGGGTGCCGGCGTGGCGCGCGGCTATTTGAACCGGCCGGAACTGAACGCAGAACGTTTCATCGCCGACCGCTTCGCCGATGATGGATCGTGTCTGTACCGCACTGGCGATCTTGCCCGCTATCTGGCCGATGGCAGCCTGGAATTCCTTGGGCGCACCGATTTCCAGGTCAAGCTGCACGGCTTTCGGGTGGAACCGGGCGAAATCGAGGCATGCATCGCTCGTCACCCCGGGGTGCGTGAGGCTGTGGTGTCGCTACAGGGCGAAGGTGAAGACAAGCGCCTGGTCGCCTACTACATACCCGTAGCCGAGACACAGGTCGATGTTGCCGGCTTGCGCGCCAGGCTGGTCAGGCTGCTTCCCGATTACATGGTGCCAGCGGCCTATGTCCAGCTTGCGGAAATGCCACTTACACCGAATGGGAAGCTTGACCGTAAGGCACTGCCGGCGGCTGGTGCAGATGCGGTGGCCCGAAGCGCCTACGTGGCGCCGAGTGACAATGTAGAAACCGTGTTCGCCAGCATATGGAGCGAGTTGCTCGGGCTCGATCGTGTCAGCAGGCTCGATCACTTCTTCGAAGCCGGCGGTCAGTCGCTGCTTGCGGTACGCCTGGTTTCGCGCTTGCGCACGGAATTAGGTGTCGAACTACCTGTCGCCGAGGTGTTTGCACACCCCGTGCTGAAGGATATGGCGGCCCTAATCCGAACCGCTGCACGCAGCCAACTGCCGCCCGTCATCGCAGTCGCGAGAACCGAGGATCTGCCCCTGTCGTTTGCGCAGCAGCGTCTCTGGTTCCTCGGGCAGATGGAGCATGTCAGCCGCGCCTACAACATGGGCTTTGCGCTGGTGCTCAGGGGCATCCTGAATGACGGATGCCTGCAGCGCGCGCTCGACAGTTTGGTCGAACGCCATGAAGCCTTGCGAACCGTCTTCGTCCTTGACGATGGGCAGCCGGTGCAGCGCATCAGTCGCGAAGCGCGTGCATTCGCGCTTGAACGCGTGGACCTGCGGGACGACCATGACGCCGACGAACGACTTCAGGCATTGATGCAAGCAGAGATAGCTACGCCATTCGACCTGCAGCACGGTCCGCTGGTGCGGGGCCGGCTGATTCGAACCGCAGAGCACGCCCACGTCATGTTATGTACGATGCATCATATTGTTTCGGATGGCTGGTCCGTGGGTGTCCTGACGCGAGAATTGAGCGCACTGTACGACGCCTATCTGCGCGGAGATCCTGATCCTTTGCCGCCGCTGGCGTTTCAGTACGCCGATTACGCCGTGTGGCAACGTCGCTGGAGCACAACGCAGGCACTGGCCGCGCATGCGGATTACTGGTTGAACGCGCTTGCAGACGCTCCTCCCAGGCTGGAACTGCCGCTTGACCGGTCACGGCCTGCGGAACAGGATTATTCAGGGGCCTTCATCGAAACGCACCTTGAGCCGCAACTCGTGCAGGACTTGCGTGCGCTGAGCCAGCGCCATGGCGCGACCATGTTTATGACTTTGCTGGCCGGATGGGCAATCCTGCTTGCACGCCTGGCCGATACGAACGACCTCGTGATCGGGGCGCCGGTGGCGAACCGCGCTCGGGCCGAAGCCGAGCCATTGGTCGGATTTTTTGTTAATGCATTGGCGCTGCGCCTGAACCTGTCAGGCGATCCGGATATCGCCGAACTGCTGGCACGTGTCCGTCACCGTGCGCTAGAAGCACAGACACACCAAGCCTTGCCATTCGAGCACTTGGTTGAGGCGCTCGCGCCTGCGAGGCGTCTGGAGCACCATCCGATTTTTCAAGCAACCTTCACCTGGCAGAATAACGAAGAAAGCGCCGTCAGGTTTCAGGACTTGCAAGTGGAGGTTATACCCACGCCCCGTCTGACCACCAAGTTCGACCTTTCGCTTTACCTGGCTGAGAAGGGCGATGGCATTGCCGGCGGAATCGAGTACGCAACCGCATTGTTCGATCACGCAACAATTGTGCGTTACCTGCGTTACTTCCAAAACATCTTGCGCGCCATGGTGGAGAACGACAACGCCCTCGTCAGCCGCATTCAGCTGATGGATTCGACCGAAGCACGCCAGATGCTTGGCCTCGGCCAGATCACACAAGCTGCGGACCTCGCGCTGGACGGGCCGGCATGTATGCATGAGTGGTTCGAGTGTGTGGCGGATGAATCGCCGGATGCGGTAGCTCTGGTGCATGGTTCCGCTTCGATGACCTACGGCGAGCTGAATGCGCACGCCAACCGCCTGGCGCACTACCTGCGCCGGCATGGCGTGTGTCCCGATGCGCACGTTGCGCTTTGCCTGGAACGTGGAACAGAGATGGTGACCGCCATTCTGGCCGTGCACAAAGCAGGAGGCGCCTATGTCCCACTCGACCCGGCTTATCCGGCAGAACGTCTTGAATACATGCTGGCCGACAGCAAACCGGTGATCGTTCTCACACATGCGCAAGTGCGCGGCGCGGCGCGCGGTGTTCTACAGCGCACCGCAGTACCGGTAATCGATCTGCAGGGAGATGATCGTGCATGGGAGCAGGAGCCTGTCGTGAATCCAAGCGGCGGGGACGGACCGTGCTCCGAACACTCAGCGTATGTGATCTATACTTCCGGGTCCACCGGTCGCCCAAAGGGCGTACTGGTCGAACATGGCAACTTGACGCGCCTGTTCTCTTCGACTCGTTCCTGGTTCAATTTTTCGTCATCAGACGTATGGACCCTGTTCCATTCATATGCGTTCGATTTTTCTGTTTGGGAGATGTGGGGCGCTCTGGCCCATGGCGGGCGCCTGGTCATTGTTTCGCACGACACGTCCCGATCGCCGCCGCAGTTCTATCAACTGCTCTGTGACGAAGGCGTCACTGTTCTGAACCAGACACCCAGCTCGTTCCGCCAGCTTGTAGAGGCGCAACGCCGGAGCGCTCAGACGCACCACCTGCGCACCGTCGTCTTCGGCGGGGAAGCGTTGGAGCCGGCAATGCTGAATCCCTGGTATGAACAGACCCGCAACCGGGACACGCAGCTCGTTAACATGTACGGCATTACGGAAACGACGGTTCATGTCACGTACCGCGCGTTGACTCCGGCAGATGTGAGCCGTGCCGGCGCCAGCCCGATCGGACATCCGCTTCCCGATCTGTCTGTCTATATCCTCGACCCGCACGGCGCCCCGGTTCCCCCTGGCGTGACAGGAGAAATGTATGTTGCCGGCGCCGGCGTCGCCCGCGGCTATCTGGATCAGCCGGTACTGACGGCAGAGCGCTTTCTGCCTGATTCTTTTGCCTCGCGGCCCGGGACACGCATGTACAGAACCGGCGATCTCGCGAGGCGCCTGCCGAGTGGAGAACTCGAATACGTCGGGCGTAACGACATGCAGGTTAAGGTGCGCGGCTTCCGTATCGAATTGGGCGAGATCGAGGCACGCCTGGCTGAGCACCCCGCCGTACGTGATGCCGCCGTGCTTGCAAGGGAGAACGGGCTGGACGACAAGCGCCTGATCGCCTACCTGACTACGCAGGACGATCTTACGCAAGAGGACGCTCTGCAACTGGCGCATGAACACGTTGCCGAATGGTCGCGTCTCTATGATCAGACCTACGACGACATGTCGTTCGAGCAGGCGAAGCCGGGTTTCAACTTTGTCGGCTGGCGCAGCAGCTACACCCACCGGCCGATTCCGGACGTGGAAATGCAGGAATGGCTGGCGGGGACCTTGAAACGCGTGCGCGGCCTGAAGCCGCGCCGCGTACTTGAAATTGGTTGCGGCACAGGCATGATTCTGTTCAACGTCGCGCCGGAATGCGAACGCTATGTCGGGACCGACCTTTCTCGCAAGACGGTCGACCAGCTTTCGCGACATATTCTGTCGAATCCGGAGCTCCGTGAGCGTACCGTGCTTGTGCATGGGCAGGCAGCTGATTTCTCTCACTTGCCGCAAGAGCGCTACGACACGGTGATCCTCAACTCGGTCGTTCAGTATTTCCCGAACAGCGAGTACCTGTTCGAGGTGCTCGCCGGGGCGGTTGACGCAACTGTTCCTGGAGGCAGGATATTCGTAGGGGACGTGCGCCACCATGGACTGCTCGAAGCATTCCACTTGTCTGTGCACCTTGCGCAATCCGAATCCGGGCTGCGCTTGCCTCAATTGACGACGAGGATCCGGCAAAAGGCTCGTCACGACCCCGAGCTGTTGCTCGATCCGGCCTGGTTCATGGCCTTGCGCGAGAAGCTTCCCGGAATTACAGCCGTGACCATCCTTCCTAAGGAAAGCGTGTATCAGAACGAAATGTCGGCCTACCGGTACGATGTCGTGCTGACCGTCGGCGTGCCGGCGAAAGAAGTGCCGGTATCAGCGCCGATATCGCACTGGGTAGATTGCGGCGGTGCCGGTTGGAACATGGACGTGATCGGACGCTGCATTGTCGAATCGCCGCACGAGGTGATCGGTCTCAGGTCGATTTTCAATCCACGCGTCGGGCCGGTCGCGCAGATGCTTGAGCAGACGCAGGATTTGGAAACCATCGAGCCGGCCGTATTCGGCGGCAGTAGCCAAGACCACGGCACATCTTGCGCTGAACTGGTCGCATTCTGTCACCAGCACGATTATCTGATCGAGCTAAGCTGGTATCCGGCAGACAGATCCGGCGCCTATCACGCTGTGGTATCAAAGAACGGCGCCTTGCCTGCTATCGACTGGCGGCAGTATGCACCGACGCAGGAGTTCAGCGACCGCCTGTCTCATGCGAATGATCCCTTGCTTGCCAAGAAGTTGGCGGCGCTACCGGACCAGCTGCGCGCGTACCTGGGCTCGAGACTACCCGAATACATGGTGCCCGCCGCGTTCCACATCCTCGATGCTTTACCTTTGACGGTGAACGGAAAGCTGGACCGAGCCCGTTTACTGGAAGAAGACATGCCTTTCCATGCGCCGCGGCCGTACGAAGCGCCGGTGGGAGAGATCGAGACAGATCTGGCCGCCATTTGGGAAGGGCTGCTGAAGGTGCCGCGTGTAGGGCGCGGCGACGATTTCTTTGCCCTCGGCGGGCATTCACTCCTTGGCACAAAGTTGATCGCCCGTGTCGCCCACGATATGGGAGTAGAACTTTCAATCCAGGATCTATTTTCCAGGCCGACGCTTTCCGCGCTTTCCGACCGGATCGTGAACCTGCTGCTTGACGACTTGGCACCGGGAGATCTGGCCGTTGAACAACTCGAATCCGGCTCTAAGCCATCCACGATAACGACGCTGACATGAGCGCTTCCCCATTCGACGATTTGCCGCAGGATGACCGCGACCGACTGGTGCGCCTGGCACGTGCCGCCAAGCTAAAGCGCCAGACCGCCATCCCGGTGATCGAACGCGGCAAGCCGTTACCGCTGTCGTTTGCGCAGCAGCGGCTCTGGTTTGTTACGCGCATGCAGATGGAAAGCGCGCCCTACCATATTTCGATTGGCTTGCGGATCGAAGGGATATTGGATCGGCTCGCCTTGCAACAGGCTTTCGCAGCGCTCGTCGCACGGCACGAATCGTTGCGAACGACCTTTGCGCTGGTTAACGACGAACCCGTGCAGGTCATTACAACGGGCAGCGCAGAGCTTGCCTTGCAAGAAGAAGACCTGCAGGCTTGCGATGAGCTTGATAAAGCTGTGCGCGAGGCGGTGACAACGGAAGCGCGCGTCGCGTTCGACCTGGCGAAGGGACCGCTGGTGCGCGGCCGCTTGCTCAAGCTGGGCCGGAATGAGCATGTATTACTGATCACAATGCATCACATTGTGTCGGACGGCTGGTCCTTGGGGGTAGCGACCGATGAGCTGACTGCGTTGTACCGTGCCCGCTTGGCGGGAATTACACAGACGTTGCCCGACTTGCCGCTGCAGTACGCGGATTACGCGGTTTGGCAACGAGGACGCCTGCAGGACGACGCATGGCAGTCCCAGATGAAGTATTGGCGGCAGACCTTGACCGGCGCGCCGGCAGTCATCGATCTGCCGTTCGATTCGCCGCGCCCTGCGCAACAGAATTTTACGGGAGGCTATGTCGAGCTGTTTCTCGACCCAGCACTTACAAGCGGCTTGAAGGCCCTGTCCCAGCGTCATGGCACCACGCTGTTCATGACGGTGTTGGCAGGTTGGGCTGCCATTTTGTCGTGCTTGTCCGGCCAGGAAGACCTGGTTATCGGAACACCGACCGCCAATCGCAGGCGCAAGGAACTTGCGGGTTTGATCGGCTTCTTCGTCAACGTACTGGCGCTCCGCATCGACTTATCTGGCAATCCGAACGTGGCCGAGCTGTTGGCGCGGGTCAAAGCGCAGGCGCTTGCGGCTCACGAGAACCAGGAGCTGCCATTCGAGCAGGTGGTCGAAATCGTCAACCCGCCGCGCAGCACCGCGCACAGCCCGCTGTTCCAGGTGTCGTTCACCTGGCAGAACAATGACGAAGGTACATTGCATGTGCCGGGCCTGAAGTTTTCCCGGCTCGACGGGCACTCCGGTACAGCAAAACATGACCTGTCCCTTTACCTGGGCGAGGTGGGCGACAAGATCTCGGGCGGCCTTGAATATGCGACTGCATTGTTCCAACAAGCCACGATCGAACGCTACTGCGGCTACCTGCGTACGGTGCTGCAGGCAATGGTGGAGGACGACAGCC
>NZ_DAIUCO010000002.1:0-70222 GCF_036846085.1 Noviherbaspirillum sp.
CAGTAAGGGTGGCGAAATCGGGGAGCCGTGATTTTAACCGACATCCATTGGGGCGCAATGGCCGGCCGGCGAGCGGATTTCGTCAGAGTTCGATCTCGCCGTCGAACACGCTGACCGCCGGCCCGCTCATCATGACCGGAGAATTGCCGCCTTGCCACGCGATCGACAGAACGCCGCCCCGGGTGTTGACCGTGACCGGCGATGCGAGCAGGCCGCGCCGGATGCCGGCGACCACCGCCGCGCAGGCGCCCGTGCCGCAGGCAAGGGTCTCGCCCACGCCGCGTTCGTACACGCGCAAATGGATTTGATGGCGATCCGCGATCTGCATGAAACCGGCGTTGACGCGTTTCGGGAAGCGCACGTGGCGCTCGATCACGGGCCCATCGGTTTCCACCCGCGCCGTCGCGACATCATCGACCACCTGCACCGCATGCGGGTTGCCCATGGATACCGCCGATATCCAGCAGGTGCGGCCGCCGACATCCAGCGGCCAAAGCGTGTCGTCGCCTTCGGGTTTTCCCTGCAATCCGGTCGCATCGAACGGTACATCCTCCGGGTCGAGGACCGGTGCGCCCATGTCCACGGTGATGCTGCCGTCGCTCTCAAGCGTCGGCTCGATCACGCCGGACATGGTTTCAACCTTGATGGCGCGCTTGTCGGTCAGCCCCTTTTCGGTGACGAAACGGACAAAGGCGCGTGCACCATTGCCGCATTGCTCCACCTCGCCGCCATCCGCGTTATAGATCCGATAACGGAAATCCACTTGCGGCGATGATGTTTTCTCCACCACCAGCATCTGGTCGGCACCGACGCCGAACCGTCGATCGGCCAGCAATTGCCATTGGGCAGGAGTCAGGTCGACGCGCTGATTGATGGCGTCGATGACAACGAAGTCGTTGCCTGCGCCGTGCATTTTCGTGAATTTGAGTTTCATGGCGCGATTATAGACCGCATCGATTCAGGCATTCGGCAGCCCGGTGGTGTGTTGATCACTTCCCGCTCTTGTCATAAACGCCGGGTAGGCCCGGCGGACGGGTTTTGAAGCGCTTGTGCGCCCAGAAATACTCGGATGGCGCCTCCCGCACACGGGCTTCGATAAACGCATTCATTTGCCGCGTGGCAGCAATGATGTCACCGCCCGGATAGTTCTCCCATGCGGGATAGAAAGTGACTTTCCAGCCACGGAAATTCGGCAGGAAAGTCGCAACCACCGGAATCACCTGGGCACCGGTCGCGGCGGCGATCCGTGCCGGCGCGGTGAGTGTCGCAGCCGGGGTGCCGAAAAAGGGCACGAACTCGGCATCCTTGGCGCCGAAATCCATGTCGGGCAGCATGAAGAACGGCAAGCCTTCGCGCATCGAACGAATGATGGGCTTCACTCCCTCTGCGCGTGACAGCAGCTTGATGGGACGGAAGCGGGTACGGCCCTTGCGCAGGGCTTCGTCGAAAACCGGGTTGCGCTGCCGTGTATAAATCGAGCATAGCGACGACTCCAGCATGACGGCGACGCCGGCGACATCGAGGCAAACGAAGTGCGGGCACAACAGGATGGTCGGCCGGGCCGCAATTGCTTCCAGCGGCACCTGCGGGTCGACGACAATCAGGCGCTGGAGTCGCCTCTCCGATCCCCACCACAGCACCCCGCGCTCCAGCACACTGCGTGCATACGCCTGAAAATGCTGTCTGGCCAGCCTGCGCCGCCGGGTTTCCGGCAGTTCCGGCATGCAAAGCCGCAAGTTGATCAGGGTAATGTTGCGCCGTGAACGCACTAACAGAAACAGCAGCGATCCCACAAGATTGCCCAGCCTGCCGAGCAAGGGAAGAGGGAGCCAGTGCAGGACCCACATCACGCCGAGTAGCGCCCTCATGTCGATTTTTCCTGCGTCGATGGGGAGGTAACGCCGGCCGGCGTCTTGTAGCGGTTGTAGCTCCAGAAATACTGTGCCGGGCAGCGCGCGATCAGTTCTTCCATCGCGGCATTGATGGCGCGTGCCTGTTGGGCAGGCGTATCTCCCATCGTCTGCGTGAAAGGCACGAATCGCAGCACGAATCCTTTTCCCTGCGGAAGTCTTTCTGCATAGGCGAGAAGAATAGGAGCGCCCGTCATCTGCTGCAGTTTTGCCGGCAACGTCATGGTGTACGCCGGCTTGCCGAAGAATTCCGCCCAGACGCCTTCGCCCTGTTGCGGTACCTGGTCGGGCAACAGGCCGATCGCGCCGCCTTGCTTCACAGCTTTGAGCAGCATGCGCACGCCGGAAAGATTGGCAGGCGCCAGGGCGAGACTGCTGCGGGCCCGCGCGCCTTCGATCAGGGGTTTGAGTGCCGCCTTGCGAGGCGGGCGGTAGAGTACCGTCAAGGGTAGCCTCAGGGAAACAACCTGCGCCAGGATTTCGAAGCATCCGAGATGGGGTGTCAGGAATATCACGCCGCGTTTTGCATCCAGCGTGGATTGCACCAGTTCCCAATCCTCCATGGTTGCACTGGCAACCACGCGTTCCTGCCTCGCGCACCAGATGAAAGGCAATTCGAGGACGCTCTTGCCGGCTTCCCGAATCGCAAGCGTCAACTGGTCGGAAAATCCCGCGCGGCCGATGTTGTCACGCAACCTGGTGCGGTACGAGGCCGATCCCCACCATGCCATCCTGCCGAGCGCCGCGCCGAGTGCATGCAAGGCAGGCAAGGGCAATTTTGATAACAACCTGAACAGGAGAAGGAGCATGGACGCCGCGGGACGGAATTGTGATTTTTTTCAAGACGCGTAAAATAGCACACGTGTTACGTTGCTACATCCGCCGAGTTAATAGACAACTTGCGAGGCGGCCTACAAATTTCGCTAAAGCGTCGCAGGCTCGTGTGGTTGGCCGCGACATGGTCAATAACTTAACAGGAACCTGCGATGTCAAACGATTACCTCTTCACCTCCGAATCCGTTTCCGAAGGACATCCCGACAAGGTCGCGGATCAGATTTCCGACGCGATTCTGGATGCCATCTTCACTCAGGATCCCAAGGCGCGCGTCGCCGCTGAAACACTCTGCAACACCGGCCTTGTCGTGCTCGCCGGTGAAATCACCACGCATGCAAACATCGACTACATCGGTGTCGCACGCGAGACCATCAAGCGCATCGGTTACGACAATGCCGACTACGGCATCGATTACAAAAGCTGCGCCGTCATGGTCTGCTATGACAAGCAATCCCCGGATATCGCACAGGGCGTTGATGAAGGCAAGGGCATCGACCTCGACCAGGGGGCCGGCGACCAGGGCCTGATGTTCGGCTACGCCTGTGATGAAACGCCAGAGCTGATGCCTGCGGCGATCTACTATGCGCACCGCATCGTCGAGCGCCAGTCACAGCTCCGCAAGGACGGCCGCCTGCCGTGGCTGAGGCCGGACGCGAAGTCCCAGGTGACATTGAAATATGTGGATGGCCGTCCGGTGGCCATCGATACCATCGTGTTGTCCACGCAACATAGCCCGGACATGCAGCACAAGGCGATTGAAGAAGCCGCCATCGAGGAAATTATCAAGCCTGTGGTGCCGAAGGAGTGGCTGAAGAACACACGGTATTTGATCAACCCGACCGGCCGTTTCGTCATCGGCGGTCCGCAAGGCGACTGCGGACTGACAGGCCGCAAAATCATTGTCGACACCTACGGCGGCGCGGCGCCGCATGGCGGCGGCGCCTTCTCCGGCAAGGATCCATCGAAAGTCGATCGCTCCGCCGCATACGCGGGACGCTATGTGGCCAAGAACATCGTCGCTGCTGGCCTGGCATCACGCTGCCAGATTCAGGTCTCGTATGCGATCGGCATTGCCAAGCCGACATCGGTCATGGTCACTACGTTCGGGACAGGTAAAATCAGCGACGACAAGCTGGCGATGCTGGTGCAGGAACTGTTTGATCTGCGCCCGAAGGGCATCGTGCAGATGCTCGATCTTCTGCGTCCGATTTATGCAAAGACGGCGGCATACGGACACTTCGGTCGCGAAGAACCGGAATTCAGCTGGGAGCGTACTGATAAGGCCGACGCTTTGCGAGCTGCCGCAGGCTTGTAAATTAAGTTGCCGTACCTCACAATCTCCTATCGATCTAAAGAGGCATAGACCACATAAGGTTCAACCTTGTGTGGTCCGCTTTGCCGTCATTTCCAATTAGACAAAAGGTAGGGCATCGTGCAATCGCTCCTTCGCACTGCTGTGCTGGCCGCTCTCGTTATCAGTGCCGAGGCGCAGGCTGAAGTCGCACGCCCGATGTCCCAGGATGAATGGTGCAAGCGGTTGACGCCGCGATTGCCTGGTGTATCGATGGCGATGTGCGAAAAGGCCGCATTGGTACCGACCGGCACTGCATCATTGATGGGTTTCCCCATTCTCGTCAAACGGATCCCCGCCCGAAAGGCAGCCGGCGTGCAGCCGGTGCGTGTGCTGCTGCTCGGCTGCATACACGGGGACGAACTGACCGCATCGGCCATCGTCTTCCAGTGGCTGCAATGGATCAATTCCTCACAGGCGCAACAATTCCACTGGCATGTGGTGCCGGTCCTGAATCCCGACGGATTGCTTGCGCCGAGACCGCAACGGGTGAATGCGAACGGCGTCGACCTCAACCGCAATTTCCCGACGCCGGGCTGGCAGCAGGATGCGCCGGCCTACTGGGCAAAGAAGACCGGCAAGGACCCGCGCCGTTTTCCGGGCAAGGCCCCGCTGTCCGAACCGGAGAGCAAATGGGTCAATGATGAAATTGCACGCTTCAAGCCGGATGTCATCATTTCGGTTCACGCGCCGTTCGGTGTTCTGGATTTCGACGGCCCGGCACAGCCGCCGCGCAATTTCGGCCGCCTGATGTTCAATCGTGTCGGTATCTATCCCGGGTCGCTCGGCAACTATGGTGGAATGCACAAGAAAGTGCCGGTCGTGACCATCGAACTGCCCAACGCGGTGGACATGCCGCCGGTCGCCGAGTCGCGGCGGATCTGGCAGGACATGCTGAACTGGATAGAGAAAAATGTGGCGCAGGAAAATGCACAGCAGGCGGCCACACTGCAGCGCACCTCCGCCAAGGCGGAGAAGCCCGACTCCAGGCCGGCAACGGCCACGCGCTGAGAAAGCTACGGTATAATTTCGCCTCCAAGGAGCGTTGCAGCAAGATGATTTCATTGTCTTGTCAGGCTTGGCACCCGCATCACCGCAACCGCGCTCACGTTACTTTTTTTCTTAACGAAAGGAGGGCGTGATGAGCGCCGTTATCTCGACATCCAGCAATTCCACGAATTCTTCCGCGCAGGACTATTTCGTCGCCGACCTGAGCCTCGCGGACTGGGGCCGCAAGGAAATCAAGATCGCCGAAACTGAAATGCCGGGCCTTATGGCGATCCGCGAGGAATTCGCCGCTGCCCAGCCGCTGAAGGGCGCGCGTATCACCGGCTCGCTTCACATGACGATCCAGACCGCAGTGCTGATCCAGACGCTGGAAGCGCTGGGCGCCCAGGTTCGCTGGGCATCGTGCAATATTTATTCGACCCAGGATCATGCCGCCGCCGCGATCGCCGCTGCCGGTACGCCCGTGTTCGCGTTCAAGGGCGAATCCCTGGACGAGTACTGGGACTTCACCCACCGCATCTTCGAATGGAAAGACGGCGGGTACTCCAACATGATCCTTGATGACGGCGGCGACGCCACGCTGCTGCTGCATCTCGGCACCCGCGCCGAAAAGGATGCGAGCGTGCTCAACAATCCGGATTCGGACGAGGCGGTCTGCCTGTTCAATTCGATCAAGAAAAAGCTGGCCGCCGATCCGACCTGGTATTCGACCCGCCTGGCGCAGATCAAGGGCGTCACCGAAGAGACGACGACCGGCGTGCATCGCCTGTACCAGATGCACAAGGAAGGCAAGCTGGCTTTCCCGGCGATCAATGTCAACGACTCCGTCACCAAGTCCAAATTCGACAATCTGTACGGTTGCCGCGAATCGCTGGTCGACGGCATCAAGCGCGCCACCGACGTGATGATCGCCGGCAAGGTCGCGGTCGTCGCCGGTTATGGTGATGTCGGCAAGGGATCCGCACAGGCGCTGCGTGCCTTGTCGGCACAGGTATGGGTGACCGAGATCGACCCGATCTGCGCACTGCAGGCTGCAATGGAAGGCTATCGCGTCGTCACCATGGATTACGCGGCGGAACATGCGGACATCTTCGTCACCGCTACCGGCAATTACCATGTGATCACCCATGAGCACATGAAGAAGATGAAAGACCAGGCGATCGTCTGCAACATCGGTCACTTCGACAACGAAATCGAAGTCGCCGCGCTCAAGCAGTACACCTGGGAAAACATCAAACCGCAGGTCGATCATGTGATCTTCCCCGACGGCAAGCGCATCATCCTGCTGGCGGAAGGCCGCCTGGTGAATCTCGGTTGCGGCACAGGCCATCCGTCCTACGTGATGAGTTCGTCATTCGCCAACCAGACCATCGCGCAGATCGAACTGTTCACCAACACCAAGGCGTATCCGGTCGGCGTGTACACGTTACCGAAACACCTGGATGAAAAGGTGGCGCGCCTCCAACTGAAAAAGCTGAATGCGCAACTCACGCAATTGACCGAGGAGCAGGCAGCGTACATCGGCGTGAAACCGACCGGGCCGTACAAGCCGGAGCATTACCGCTACTAAGCCTTCCCGGAAAGGCGGCGGGATCGCTCCTTCTCCCGGGATAGGGGAAGGAGCGCATCCGAAGAATGCTTGTTGGGTTCCAGTTTTCAGGTTCGTTTTGGCTATCTCTAAGGGGACATATGCGCTTGTTACTTGCCTGGCTTATCAATGCTGCAGCCTTGTTCGCATTACCGTACCTGATGCAATCGATCCGGGTCGATAACTTTCTCACTGCACTGATTGCGGCACTGGTGCTGGGACTGGTCAATACGCTGATCCGACCCGTGCTCGTACTGCTGACATTGCCGGTGACGGTGCTCACGCTTGGTTTGTTCATCCTGGTGATCAACGGGTTGCTGTTCTGGGCCGTGGCGAGTTTCGTGAGCGGTTTCCAGGTCGCCGGGTTCTGGTCCGCGCTTGGCGGTGCGCTGCTGTACACCCTGATTTCCTGGGGCCTGTCCGCATTGCTACTCAAAAAATAATATGACGACATCTCTTTTCAGCATTGAATTCTTCCCGCCGAAAACGGCGGAGGGAACCGAAAAACTGCGTGCGACCCGCGCGCGGCTTGCGCAGCTCCGGCCGCATTATTTCTCCGTCACGTTCGGCGCCGGCGGGTCGACCCAGAAGGGGACGCTCGAGACTGTGCTGGAAATAAAAAACGAGGGGTATGAAGCGGCGCCGCATATCTCCTGCATGGGCAGCAGCAGGGAAGAATTGAGGTCGTTGCTGACGCAGTACCAGGCGCAGGGCATCCGGCGTCTGGTGGCATTGCGTGGCGATCTGCCAAGCGGTTACGGCACGGTCGATTTGTCGGCCAACCAGTTTCGCTACGCGAATGAACTGATTGAATTCATCCGCGCGGAAACCGGCAACTGGTTTCACATCGAAGTGGCAGCCTATCCGGAGGTGCATCCGCAGGCCAAGTCACCGCAAGACGATCTGCAGAACTTCGTGCGGAAAGTGAAAGCCGGGGCGAACGGGGCAGTCACCCAGTATTTCTATAACGCGGATGCCTATTTCCGGTTCGTCGACGATGCCCGCAAGGCCGGGGTGGATGTGCCGATCGCGGCGGGCATCATGCCGATCATGAATTACTCGCAGCTGATGCGCTTTTCCGACATGTGCGGCGCCGAGGTGCCTCGCTGGATACGTCTCAAGCTCGCCAGTTTTGGCGACGATACTGACTCGATTCGCGCCTTCGGCCTCGATGTCGTGACAGGATTGTCCGAGCGCCTGCTTGCAGGAGGCGCTCCCGGATTGCACTTTTATACCCTCAACCAGGCGAACGCAACGCTCGAAATCTGCCGTCGCCTCGGCCAATCCTCCATCTGAGGCCTGCGCGTCTTCCTTACTTTTCTGGCATGCGTATCAAGTTTTCGGTACGCATGCCGATAGAAAGTTGCGCCTGCAAGAAATAATGCTACGGACATGACCCAGAGTGTCGCGGAATTCCTACGAACATTAGTAGTAAAACACGATCGTTCGTACGAAGACGGACAGACCGTTTGAAATCGCTTTATTATTGTGAGGCAACTTTCTGCGGGCTGGCACATGTTATTGCAACGACGAACACAGTATCAAAAAGATAAAAAAGATGACGCAGGACGAATCGATCCTGCCGTACAACGAGGAGACAACCCATGACTTTCGCGAACTGGACAATCAGTGTCCGGCTGTATTCCATATTCGGCGTGGTCTTGCTGGCGCTGGGAGGGTTGACCGCCGTTGGCGCAGGGAATGCAGCGGGTGGCGCAGCGCAATGGATCATCGGTTGCGGACTGGCTGCGATGGCGGTCACCGCCGTCGGCGCGTGGTGGTTGATCCGCACCATCACCAAGCCGTTGCATGAGGCATTGCAGGCGGCCGAGCGCATCACGTCCGGCGACCTGACAGGAACCATCGATGTTACGCGCCGGGATGAAATCGGCAAGCTGATGCAGGTACTGCAGGCAATGAATGAGCGCCTGTTCCACATCGTCAGCGAGGTGCGTACCGGAACGACGACCGTCGCCAGCACCTCTTCGCAAATTAATCGTGACAACACCGCGTTGTCGGAGCGGACCGAAAACCAGGCAAGCTCGGTGGAAGAGACGGCCGCTTCGATGGAAGAGCTGACATCGACCGTCAAGCAGAACGCCGACAATGCGCATCAGGCGAATACGCTCGTGCTCTCCGCATCCGAATATGCGGTCAAGGGCGGCGAGGTGGTCGGCCAGGTGGTGCATACCATGGGGTCCATCAAGGATAGTTCGCGCAAGATCGTCGACATCATCAGCGTCATCGACGGCATCGCATTCCAGACCAACATCCTGGCGTTGAATGCTGCCGTGGAAGCGGCGCGCGCGGGCGAGCAGGGCAGGGGATTCGCGGTTGTCGCGGCGGAAGTGCGTACACTGGCGCAGCGCTCTGCAAGCGCGGCGAAGGAAATTAAGACACTGATCGGCGATTCGGTAGAGAAGGTGGATGCCGGCAGCAAGCTGGTCGATGATGCGGGCAAGGCGATGGAAGAGATCGTCTCTTCGGTCAAGCGCGTCGCGTCAATCATCAAGGAAATCAGCGGCGCCAGCCGGGAGCAAAGCGCCGGGATCGATTCGGTCAATAACGCGATTACCCAGATCGACGGCATGACCCAGCAGAACGCCAAACTGGTGGAAGACGCGACCCGGACGGCGGCGAGCCTGAACGAGCAGGCCGTGGCCTTGCTGAAATCGGTCGCCGGATTCAACCTGGGCGATCGGGAATACGGAAATGCGGAAGAGGCAGCCGAGCTGGTGCAGCGCGGCGCAGAGTATTACAAAATGCACGGCAAGGACGCATTGCTCGCCGAGATCAACAAGCTGGGCAAGGGGCAATTCGTCGATCGCGATCTGTATCTGATGGCGTTCGGCCTCAACGACGCGGTATTCGTCGCGCACGGCAATAATCCCCGGACGCTGGGCGCCGGTCCTGTCAGCAAGGATGTCGATGGCAAGTTTTTTGTGGTCGAAATGGCAAAGATTGCGCGAACAACCGGCCATGGCTGGATGGAATACAAATGGGCACACCCGGTGACGAACGAAATCAAGGTGAAGTCATCGTATTTCGAACGCGTTGGTGATCTGGTCGTGGCATGCGGTATCTACAAGAGCTGAAGATTCCCCTGATCCGATGCGTGCAGCAGAAAGCCGGCGCAAGCCGGCTTTTTCATTGATGCCGAACGATTTTTGTCATTCGGTGACGATGACGTCCATCGGCACGTCGTACGGGGCCGGCAGGAAATCCGCCTTCAGGCAGCGGTATGCGACGCCGACCGTCGCCGGTCGCGACGTGCCGGCCAATGTCCGGTCGTAGTATCCTCCGCCATAGCCGAGCCGAAAACCGGCGTCATTGAAACCGACGCAGGGTATGAGCAAGGCATCGGGTTGCACCTCGCCCGCCGTCGCGACCGGACCCGGAATTCCCATCGCATCAACGGCGAGCGGATCGCCCGGTCGCCATGCCATGAACATCAATGGTGCGCCTTTATCCCGTACCATCGGCAGGGCGAGCCGCACACCAAGCGCATCAAGCTTTGCATAGGCCGCGTGCAGCTCGGGTTCTCCCCGTATGGGCAGATACACGCCAAGCGTATGCGGCCGGCATGTGTGCCACCATTCAATAATGCGGTCTCCGATGGATTCGTCCTGCCGCCGGCGAACTTCCGGAGGAATCGATTGTCTAGCGGCAAGCAGTATGCGGCGCAGGTCGGTTTTGTCCATGAGCGTTTTAGTCATCATATGGCATGGTGCATGACGCAGTGTTTGCCGCAGGTGGGCGATCCTGCATGCTATTCTAGAATTCTTTTATCCAGCAATTTCAGTATCTAAAGGCGTTAGATTGATGTTTCGATTGAACAGGTTTGCCATTGCGTTTGCGACAGTCGCGGTTGTACTGTCAGCGCCCGGTGCTCATGCGCAAAAGCGC
Organism: Noviherbaspirillum sp.; assembly: GCF_036846085.1. Lineage (NCBI taxonomy): Bacteria > Pseudomonadati > Pseudomonadota > Betaproteobacteria > Burkholderiales > Oxalobacteraceae > Noviherbaspirillum > Noviherbaspirillum sp. Next base: position 10,599 of record NZ_DAIUCO010000002.1, read on the forward strand.
GTAGTGAATTATGCCAACGACGATGCTGCATTCCTCGCATTGCGCGATGCGTCCCGCAGCGGCGATGCGGCCAAGGCGGAAGAACTCGCCGCCCGCCTTTCCGGTTATTCCATTCCCTCCTATGTTGATTACTACCGCCTGAAAGCGCGTTTTCTTGCGACCCCGGAACAGGAAATCCGCGACTATCTCAATCGATATGCAGGCACGGCCATCGCCGACCGATTGCGCAATGACTGGCTGCTCGAATTGGGGCGTTCACGGAATTGGGCGCTCTTCGACGAGCAATATCCGCAATTCGAGCTCAATGACGATACCCAGGTCAAATGCTATGCCTTGATGTCCAGGGCTTTAAGGGGCAAAAGTGTTGCGGAGGAAGCGCGCGGCGTCCTGGTATCGCCGAACAATTACGGCGAGGCCTGTCCGGCGTTGATTTCTACCCTGGTAGGCAATGGTCAGTTCAGCGCCGGCGACGTCTGGATGCAGATCCGAATGGCCGCCGACAGCGGCTCAGTGTCCACCATCCGCCGGCTGGTCGGATTGACCGATGCGAGCGAGTCGACCCTCATGCAGGCGATCGAGAAACCCGCCGCGGTGGTCGCGCGCGGTGCCGGAAGCGGCCGGGCCGCCCGCGAAACATTCCTCGTCGCCCTTGGCCGCCTTGCCAAGGCCAATCCTTCCCAGGCAGTCAGTGCGTTGCTGGAATCGGATGACAAACTGAGCAAGCCGGAACTGGCGATCGCTTGGTCGCAGATCGCGCTCCAATCCTCTCTCAAGCTCGCGCCGGATGCCCCTGTCTATTGGCATCGAACCGCGGGTGCGCCGCTCTCGCCCGAAGGGCACCACTGGAAGGTGCGGGCCGCGTTGCGCGCGGGTGACTGGAAACTGGTCAGGTCGGCGATCGAGGCTATGCCGACCTATGTGAAGAACGACCCTACGTGGGTTTACTGGCTGGGCCGCGCTTACAAGGCGGAAGGAAAGCAGGACGACGCGACGGCGCAGTTCCTGACGATTGTCAGCCAGACCAATTTCTATGGTCAGCTTGCAATGGAAGAACTCGGCCAGAAAATCATTGCGCCGGCGCGACCCCAGCCTGTCACGCCGGAGGAGATTGCGCCGATGGCGGAAAATCAGGGCTTCCGCGATGCCTTCAAGCTGATCGACCTGAACATGCGGTTTGAAGGTTATCGTGAATGGAACTGGCAGTTGCGCAGGATGAACGAGCGTCAGCTTCTCGCTGCTGCCGAGTATGCGCGGCAAAAAAGCGCGCTTGACCGCATGGTCAATACATCCGACCGCACCAAGGTGGAAGTGGATTTCACACAGCGCTTCCCCTCGCCGTTCCGGGATGTAATGCAAACCGCGACGCAGAATCTTGGTCTCGACATGGCGTGGGTGTATGGCTTGATACGCCAGGAATCGCGTTTCATCCTCAATGCCCGTTCGCATGTCGGTGCTTCCGGATTGATGCAACTGATGCCGGCGACGGCGAAGTGGGTTGCGCGCAAGATCGGCATGAACAACTTCACGCAAGCCGAAGTAAATGATATCAACACCAATATTCTGCTCGGCACGAACTACCTGAACATGGTGCTCGGCGAACTCGACGGATCGCAGGCGATGGCGACAGCAGCTTATAACGCCGGCCCGGGACGCCCTCGCGCATGGCGCTCAACCTTGCCGAGCACGGTGGAGGGTGCCGTCTTCGCCGAGTCGATCCCGTTCAGTGAAACCCGCGACTATGTCAAGAAGGTGCTGTCCAACGCCACCTACTACGCTGCCCTGTTCGAAGGCAAGCCGCAATCGCTGAAGGCGCGGCTGGGTATGGTCGGGCCCAAGGAATTCGTGCCGAGCGAATTGCCCTAACAACTCCCTGCAAGACCTCCCGCAAGTCGCTTTCCGCCGATGCTGCCTGGCGGAAAAGCGAATTGCGGGAGGTCCTGAAGGGATATTCAACGGCATTCTTTCATGCCCGGAAAACAGCCGGCAAAGATGACTGTTTGGCAAAACAGCGCAAAACCCTTATCCTCATGGTCCGGACAACCGAGCCTTTCAGGCAGTCGTTATGCAAACCACCGAACTTGATCCCACCCTGTCACGAACCCTCGATGCCGCAGGAAATGCCGGCCTCAAGCTGGTGATCGCCAACAAGAATTATTCATCATGGTCGATGCGCCCCTGGGTCGCGATGACGGCATTCGGCATTCCCTTCGAAGAGGTCCGCCTCAGCCTTGGCCGCCCGGAGACGTCGGCACACATTGCGCAATACTCATCCGCCGGCCGGGTTCCGGTGCTGGTCGCAGGCGAAATCACGGTATGGGATTCGCTCGCGATATGCGAATACGTGGCGGAACAGTTTCGGGAAAAAGCCATGTGGCCGCTCGATGTGGCGGCGCGGGCGCATGCCCGTTCGATCTGCGCGGAAATGCATTCCGGGTTCACCGGCTTGCGGACGGCAATGTTCATGAACATCCGCGCCCGCTTTCCCGGCAAGGGCCGTACGCCGGAAGCACAGGCCGATATCGGACGCATTTGTGAAATCTGGGAAAACTGCCTGACGCGATCCGGTCCGCATAAATTTCTTTTCGGCGATTTCTCCATCGCCGACGCGTATTTCGCTCCGATCGTCATGCGTTTTCGCACCTACGATGTTTCGCTGGCGCCGGCTCTCCAGGCCTATGCCGATCGCGTCGCTGATCATCCCGCAGTGTCGCAGTGGATGCGCGAGGCCCTGGCCGAAACAGAACGCCTCGAAAAGTACGAAAGCTATCCGGATCAGACGTCGTAACACGATGAAAACCTATGTTGTCGGCGGCGCGGTAAGAGATGAATTGCTCGGCCTGCCGGTTCAGGATCATGATCATGTCGTGGTGGGTGCTACGCCCGAGAGCCTGGTCGCGCTGGGTTATACGCCGGTCGGCAAGGATTTTCCCGTCTTTCTGCATCCGGAAACACACGAGGAATATGCGCTGGCCCGCACCGAGCGCAAGACCGCGCCCGGCTACAAGGGATTTGTCTTCCACGCCGCATCCGACGTCACTCTCGAACAGGACCTGATCCGGCGCGACCTGACCATCAATGCCATCGCCAAGGCCGAGGACGGAGCGCTGATCGATCCGTTCAATGGCCGCAGCGACATCGAGCAGCGCATCTTCCGCCACGTGTCGCCTGCGTTTGCCGAGGACCCGGTGCGCATCCTGCGCGTCGCACGCTTCGCAGCGCGCTTCATTGAATTCACCGTCGCACCCGAAACCACCGCGCTGATGCGGCACATGGTGGAACAGGGGGAGGTGGATGCGCTGGTGCCGGAGCGTGTGTGGCAGGAATTGTCGCGCGGCCTGATGGAAGCAAAACCGTCGCGCATGTTCGACGTGCTGCGTGACTGCGGCGCGCTGGGACGCATACTGCCGGAGCTCGATGCGCTGTGGGGCGTGCCGCAACCGGAAAAACATCATCCAGAAATCGACACAGGTGTCCATGTCATGATGGTCATCGACTACGCTGCACAACAACGGTGCAATCTTCCAGTCCGCTGCGCAGCGCTGATGCACGATCTGGGTAAAGGGACCACGCCGGAATCCGAATGGCCGCGTCATCACGGTCATGAAGGCCGCAGTGTTGCATTGGTGGACCAGGTGTGCCAGCGACTCAAGATACCCAACGACTGCCGCGACCTGGCGCGCATGACTGCACGCGAGCATGGCAACGTCGGCCGTGCGCTGGAGTTGCGTCCCGACACCATTGTCAAATTGTTCGAGCGCTGCGACGCATTTCGCAAGCCGCAACGTTTCATCGACATGCTGCAGGCATCCGAATGTGATCATCGCGGACGCGCCGGATTCACGGACCGTCCGTTTCCGCAAGCGCCTTATCTTCGCGCCGCACTGTCTGCCGCCCAGGCAGTCAATGCAGGCGAAGTCGCCAAACATTGCGTCGACAAACCGCAGCTCATTGCGCAAGCCGTCCACGCCGCACGCGTTGCATCAGTGTCAGAATTCGTTGCTTCCTGCAGGCGCAATAACTAATTTCACCCTGCCTCCGGCATAAAACGCCACGCCGCACGGCATGGTCATTTCATCATGCATTCACGACATTACTAACAAATATGACAGTGGTGCGACGGCTTTTCATAGTATTGCCAAGCTTGTATCTCTCGCATTTTGTTAGCCACATCTTTTCGTAAAAAGCTGTAACAAGGCAAAAACCAGTCGTACTCCTCGTGTGAATTACGGTAACATTGCCTGCGAGTAATCGCCGGCCTTCGGCTCTACATCACGATGGCTGTGTCCATGTCTGCGGCGCTCACAAAGCGTTGTGCAATGCCATAGCGAGAATCCCCATGCCGACTAATACCGCGCTCGCGCCGGACGAACATAACCGGAACCATGCCGGTGCCGTCAACAAACTAAATACCTCCAACGACATCCCATTTGAAGTCGCCGACCTGCTGATCGCATATCTCGAGCAGATCGGTGTCGAATATATCTTCGGCGTTCCCGGGGGGGCGATCGAGCCGCTTTACAATGCGCTTGCGAGAAGTGAGCGGCGGGGCGGCACGCGTCCCATGCTTGCCCGCCACGAGTCCGGTGCGGCGTTCATGGCGGATGGCTATGCGCGCGAGACCGGCAAGCTCGGCGTCTGCTGCGCGACCTCCGGTCCGGGTGCAACCAATCTCATTACCGGCGTCGCATGCGCGTACGACAACAGCATTCCGCTTCTCGTGATCACCGGCCAGCCGGCGTTGCCTGCATTCGGCAAACGGGCATTGCAGGAATCCTCCTGCACAGGCATCGATACGCTTGGCATGCTTAGTCATTGCACGCATTACAACTCGCTAGTCTCGCATCCGGAACAACTCGAACAAAAGCTCATCACTGCGCTCATGCGCGCCACCCGCACACCGCGCGGTCCGGTGCATTTGTCGTTTCCCGTCGATGTCTTCCGAAGTCCGTCGAAAACGGCCGCCTATGATTTGCGGACCCTGTTGCAGCCGCCTGCCATGCTGGACGAGAACGCGACCGAGTCGCTGGCGAGGCTGGTGAAGGAGTCGAACAACGTCGTCATAGTGATTGGGGGCTGGTGCGGCGAAGCGGCCGGCGTCATTCTGCAATTCGCCGAACTCATCGGCGCCACCTTCGTCACCACGCCGGACGGCAAGGGCTTCATCAATCCCGATCACCCTTTGTACCGGGGCGTTTTCGGCTTTGCCGGGCATGTATCCGCCGATGCCGCGCTGCGCGTTGAAGCTGTCGACCTGATCATTGCCATCGGCACCAGCATGGGCGAATGGACCAGCAGCGGATGGAGCGAGTCGCTTCTCAACAAAAAGCTCGTGCACATCGATGAATCGGAAGACCACCTGGCCCGCAGTCCCATAGCAAGACTGCATGTCAGGGGCCGCATCCTGTCCGTATTCGGCCGGCTCGCGGAACTCATGCGCGAAGACATGGGCAACCCCGCGCGCGCTCATACAAAGCCGTCGTTTCAGGAGGTCAATCGCCATCTCGTCCTGGCGGAAGGGGAAAAATGCGCCAGCGATGCCCTGCCGATCAAGCCGCAGCGACTGATGCGGGAACTCGGACAACTGTTCCCGGAAAGCACCCGCTTTCTGGCGGACGCCGGCAACAGCATGGCCTGGGCCGTGCATTACCTTCACCTCTGGGATCGCAGGCGAAGTGAGCGCCGCATCGGCGGCAGGGAACCCGCTCCCGGACGGCGCAAAAGCGAAGGCGGCTGGCTGCGCGTCACGGTGGATTTCGCGCCGATGGGATGGGCAATCGGCGGCGCGGTCGGCACCGCCGCCGGCAATCGCGACGTCCCCGTGGTGTGCATCACCGGCGACGGCAGCATGCTGATGAACGGACAGGAACTTTCCGCGGCCCTGGCGGAAGAGTTGACCGTCATCTTCGTCGTCCTGAACGATGCCGCGCTCGGCATGGTGAAGCACGGCCAGCAGCTCGCGCGCGCGGAGCGGATCGCATTCAAGCTGCCGGCCACGGATTTCGCGGCCATGGCGCGCGCAATGGGTGCGCATGCCTGCACCATTCGCACGCCGGAGGATTTTGCGGCGCTTGATATGGATGCGATCTGCAAGCGCAAGGGGCCGACCCTGCTCGATGTGCATATCGATTCGGAAGAGGTGCCGCCAATGAGCCTGCGGATGCGGACATTGGGGACCGTCGTCTAACAACATTAATAAAAAAGGAGTATCAATGGAACGGCTGAATGGAAAAATCGCCTTGATCACCGGCGGTGTCAGTGGAATCGGCCTGGCAACGGCCCGCCTGTTTCACGAGCAGGGCGCCCGTCTCGCCGTAACCGGACGGGATCGCGACAGTCTCTCGCGCGCGCAGGAAGAATTCGGGAACGATGTCCTCGTCGCTCGAAGCGATGCGGGAAAGTTAAGCGAGATCGAATCGTTGATCGGGCAGGTTAAAGAGCGGTTCGGCCGCCTCGATGTGCTGTTCGTCAATGCCGCGATTGCCAAACCGGCGCCATTCGTATTCGTCACCGAAGAGCAGTTCGATGAAACTGTCGGCATCAATCTCAAGGGCGTATTCTTCACGATCCAGAAGGCGCTGCCTCTGTTTACCCACGGCGGCTCGATCATCGTGACCACCTCCATCGCCAACCAGATGGGTTCACCGAACTTCAGTGTGTACAGCGCAAGCAAGGCGGCATTACGGTCACTCGTGCAAACCCTGGGGCTCGAGCTGATTGCAAAGGGCATCCGCATCAACGCGATCAGCCCCGGGCCCATCTCGACCCCGATGTTCGATCGCTTCGGCCTTCCGGACGACATGGTCCAGGGCATCAAGGGCGAAATCGAACGGAAATCCCCCATCAAGCGATTCGGCACGCCTACGGAAGTCGCCAAGGCAGCGCTGTTCCTCGCCACGGACGAATCGTCTTACATCGTCGGCGACGAGCTCGTGATTGATGGCGGCATGAGTCTGCTTTAAGTAAAGGTTGATTTAATCATCATGAGTGAATTAATCGGTCAGGTGATCCGCACCGAATTGTGGGAAGAAGAGGCCCAGCCCGACAATCCCTACTCCGCGGAAGCTTGTTATTGCCGGGGCTATGATGTGTATGGTGATGTGCTCGGCAAGGCAGGCTATCTCGAATATCTTTATTTGCTGTTCAAAGGCGAACGTCCTGATGCACAGGCACTTGCGCTGCTGAATGCTCTGGCGGTGGCGTTGGCAAATCCGGGGCCACGTGATCCTTCCGTCCATGCCGCGATGGCGGCGGGCGTCGGAGGATCGACAGCGGCGTCTGCTCTGATGGCTGCATTGGCCGCTGGGGCAGGCTCCTTTGGTGGCGGACGAGAAATGTTTCTGGTTCTTGAAGCATGGCATGAACGGGGCAACGATCTTCAGGCGTGGATTTCCGGCCTGAGCGATCCGGCGCAACCTACGCGCATGCAGGTTTGGCCGCATCCGGAACACCCTCCGGGATTCGAGCCGTATGGACGTGAATGTGCCAAACCGGCAATCCAGACACTCACGACGCTTGCAAACATTGCTCCTGGCGGGCACGCATCATGGTTGCTCGGCGAACGGATAGCGCTTGAGCGTGCCGCGGAGCGGCCGCTGGCAATGATTGGTGCGGCGGCGGCGGGGTTTATGGATCTGCGCTTTTCACCTGGCGAGGGCGAAATGTTGACCTTGCTTCTGCGCCTTCCAGGCGCGGCCGCGCACGCGTTGGAACAGGGCAGGCAAGGCTTCCGGAATTTTCCATTCTTCGCATTGGATATCGAGAATGATCCGAAGGGCAGCACAGCGAAGGATGTAGCGTGAAAAGTAAGCATCCGTTACAAGACTACGAAGGGCCGTTGCGGACGAAAATGGGCGGTTGCTTTCCTGGTGAGCGAGCCGTTTTCCGTGGCCATGACCTGCATGCCGATTTGAAGGAACTGGACTGGGTTGAGTTGTATACCTTGGGTATCACGGGGAAGCGATTTCTACCGGCGCAAGTCAAGCTGTTGCATGCGCTCTGGACCTACACGAGTTATCCGGATGCGAGACTTTGGAACAATCGCGTAGCTGCCTTGGCCGGCAGTGCCCGAAGTACGGGCGCACTCGGTGTTGCTGCCGCCATCGCCGTTTCCGAGGCGGCCATATATGGGTGGCAGCCGGAACTCGCGGCAGCCGATTTTCTCGTGCGCGCACACGAATGCGTCATCGCCGGTCAGTCCCTGCAAGACATTTTGACGCTGGAGTTGGAACGGCACCGATATATTCTCGGATATGGTCGACCGGTGGCCACATCGAAAATTGACGAACGGATTCCCGCGGTGCTCGCCCTCATGGAGCGGGAGAATCTCGAGCAAGGGCCGTATCTTCGACTGGCTTTTGAGATCGAGCGGACATTGTTTCAAATGGGACGAAAGCTTCCCATTAACTATGCTGCCGTGACAGTCGCCATCCCGCTCGACATGGGATTTTCACCACGCGAGTGCTACCTTTTCGTCTTGCCTTCATTTCAAGCAGGAATGCCCCCATGCTATCTGGAGGCCGCGGAGCGGCCTGAAGGCGCAACATTCGCTCTCAAGTGTTCACAAGTCCATTATGCGGGTCCGGCGAAACGTCGTTGGAGCGATTCGCAATGACGATAAGAAGAGACCGAGCAAGGGAATTCAAATGAAGTTACATTGGCCATCCCGTATTCTGTGCGGCGCTGCTTTGCTAGCGACCATGGGCAGCGTGAAAGCGCAGCAAAGCGACGAAGAAGAACTGGCGCTGTCCTATGGAGACAAGGCATCTGTCAGTATTGCGACCGGAAGCCAGCAATCACTGTCCCGGGCACCGGCCGTGGCGTCGGTGATTACCGCGCAGGACATTCAGGCAATGGGTGCGATCGATCTGAATCAGGTGCTTGAAAGCGTACCCGGTCTGCATGTATCCATGTCATCCCTTACCTCAAACCCGATCTACAGCTTTCGCGGAATAAGTACTACATATAATCCCCAGGTGTTGATGCTGGTGAATGGGCTGCCGATCACCAATGTGTTTGTCGGGAACCGAAGCCTGGCATGGGGCGGGATGCCACTCGAGAATGTCGCGCGCATTGAAGTCATACGAGGCCCAGGCTCCGCCCTGTATGGCGCGGATGCTTTTTCGGGTGTCATCAACATCATTACGAAAACGGCAAAGGAAATTAAAGGGACCGAGTTCGGCGCCCGCATTGGCAGTTTCAACACCCGTGATGCTTGGCTTCAGCATGGAGGCAATCTTGGTCCGGTCGAGGCTGCGCTGTTCCTCCGTGTAGGACATACCGACGGCCAGGATGGGATTATTCAACAGGATGCGCAGTCTGCGTTGGACCGTATCTTCGGCACTCGCGCCTCGCTGGCACCCGGTCCGGTCAATGCTTCCCGCAATGCGCTGGATGTGAGAGCGGATCTCTCTCTGGACGCATGGCGTTTTCGAATGGGTTACCAAAAGCGCGAGGTCGGTATCGGTGCGGGCCTGGCCGAAAGCCTTTCCCCTGAAGATAAGATGCCTGAGTCCAGGCTGTATCTCGATCTCAACTATCACAACAACAATTGGATGCCGAACTGGGATATATCAGGCGTCCTGGGATACTACGACATCAAGGAGAAGGCCGGCAATCCTCCGTTCACGCTCTTTCCGCGGGGAGCTTTCGGCGGTGTTTTTCCGAATGGAGTGATAGGAAATCCAGCGCATTCGGAACGTCATGCGCATATGAGCTTTTCTGCGTTTTACACAGGATTTGAAAAACATCGCGTTAGAGCTGGCGCCGGTCTGCGACTCGAAGATTTGTATTCGGCGACGGAGACGAAGAACTACAACATCGTCACCGTCCCCGGCGTCGGTCCGGTATTCACCCCGCTGCCGGGGCTCATCGATGTGACCGGCACGCCGCTGGTGTATATGCAGCCGCACAAGCGCAATCTGGCTTATGTGTTCGCCCAGGATGAGTGGAATATGGCGAAGGACTGGACCCTGACCGCCGGTGTGCGTCATGACCGTTATTCCGACTTCGGCAGCACGACGAATCCGCGGCTGGCGCTGGTCTGGGACGCGGCCTATAACGTCGTCGTCAAGGCGCTGCATGGCCGGGCTTTCCGCGCGCCGAGTTTCACCGAGCTGTACAGCATCAACAATCCGGTCACCATCGGCAATCCGCGATTGCGGCCAGAGACGATTGCCACCAATGAGCTTGCGCTCTCGTGGCAGGCGGCTTCCAACCTGCAGACCAATCTGAGCCTGTTCAATTACCAGATGCGGGAGATCATCCGCTTCGTCCCGAATGCGGACCCGACGACCGGCTCGACAGCGCAGAACAGCGGCAGCCAGTCCGGACACGGCTTCGAGTTCGAAACCACCTGGGACGCCACCCGGACGCTTCGTTTGACGGGCAGCTGGTCGTACCAGCGATCCACTGATGACGTGACAGGCGAAGACGCCGGGCTGGCGCCGCACAAGCGCTTGTTCGTGCGAGCGGACTGGCGTTTCGCGCCACTCTGGCAGCTCGGCACCACCATCAATCATGTCGCCGACCGGAAACGGCAACCCGGCGATGCACGGCCACCCGTCGCGGATTACACCACGGTCGATCTCACGCTTCGCCGTGAAAAAATCGCGGGCAACTGGGATTTCCGCGCGACCGTCCTGAACGTATTCAACCGTGATGCCAGGGAGCCAAGTCTGGCACCGGGCAACATTCCCTACGATCTCCCGCTTCCGGGCCGTGCTCTCTATGTCCAATTGCAGCACAGTTTCTAGTCGGCTCGTCGGTCCGCATCGCGGCATGGCTGTGCTGAACGGCAGGTTCTTCCGGCATGTGGTGTCAGGATGACTCGTCGACTGAAACCATCCGTCGCGCTTGTCCGGCTATGGCTTCTCGCTTGTGCCTGGACGGTCGCCCTCGACGCGAGCGCAGGCCCGGAACTCCCGCGCTACGACGCAGCGGACAGGTTGCCCATGCCGCTCATGTCGGGCGCGGGGGCGCTGTTTCGTCCGTTTCGTTATGAGCCGGTGCTTGTCAGCCTGGCCGACGCGACCGAGCCCAAACGGGTGGAACCCTCGTCCGCCGCCTCGATTGCCGTCGTCTATCCCGATCTTGGCGAGCCTTACAGAAGCGTCTTCGCCCAGATCATCGAGGGCATCGAGGACGCGGCGGGAGCGCCGGTGCGGCAGTATGCGATCGGTCCCAATGTCGACCCGTCGGAACTGCGTGCGCAGCTCAAGCGCAATGGCGTCAAGGTCGCCATCACGCTGGGGCGCCAGGGTTTGAAGGTCATGTCAGGACTGGACAAGGATATTGCGGTGGTCGCCGGCGGGGTGTTGTCGGTCCCCGAAGCCGACAGCCGGAACCTGCTCGCGATCAGCCTGACGCCCGATCCCGCGTTGTTGTTTTCGCGCCTCAAAAACTTGCTGCCAGGTATGCGGCGGGTGATTGTTATATACAATCCTCAGCAGAACGAGTGGCTTATCCGGCTGGCACGCGAGGCGGCCAAGGTACACGGCCTGGAGCTGGTGACCTACGAGGCGCGTGATCTGTCTTCGGCGGCAAGGATGTACGAAACTGCCTTTGCCGGTATCGACGGCAGGCGCGATGCGATCTGGCTGCCGCAAGACGGTACGACGGTGGATGAGGGCGCAGTCCTGCCCATGATCCTCAAGGAATCGTGGAACCGCAACGTGCCGGTGTTCTCCAGCAGCTTTTTGCATGTCAAGAAGGGTGTTCTGTTCGCGCTATATCCGAACAACGTCGAAATGGGCCGTACGTTGGCCAACTCAGCTTTTGGTGTCCTGTCCGGCGACCCGCGCAAGCGCGGCGTGCTGCCTCTCCGCGAAGTGAATACGGCGGTCAATGTTCGTACCGCCAGCCACATCGGCCTGAACATCGGCTACCAGCAGCAGCGCAGTTTCGACTACATCTTTCCGGAGCCATGATGTTTCGATCGACAAGCGACTCTTCAATTCAATACCGTGTGGCCAAGGCCGCACATTCAATGTAGTTCCTGCCGCATGCTTCGCAATTATCTTCGCAAAACCCGTTTCCGCCGTCAGCTGACGATCACTGTCAGCACAGCCATCCTAGGACTCGCTCTGTTCTCATCCCTGATGAACTCATGGGAGGCAAGCCGACGGATGGAAGGCTACCTGGTGGAGCAGGGCGTGCGCATCGCGGAAAATCTCGCCCGGCAGAGTGTGCTCGCCCTGCTTTACCACTCCGGCGACAACGTACGCGAAGGCGTCGCGACGACGCTTGCCTTTCCGGACGTGCTGCATGTCGAGCTGCGCAACGCCACGCAACAGGTGCTGCTGTCCGAAGCCAAGGCGGGCGCGAATGTCACGCCGCGGCCGCCGGAAATCGCCCGCACTCCGGTCTCCCAGGCAATGCTGGTGTCGCAGTCCAGCGATCAATGGCGATTCAGTGCGCCCGTCTACGGCGGGCAGTCCGATCCGTCGCCATTCGATGTGCAGGAGCGGCAGCCGCAACTCCTTGGTTATGTGGAAGTCGTGATCGGCAAGGGTACGTTGCATCGCCTTGTCGCTTCCCTGTTGTTCGGTAACCTTGCAATCACGCTGTCGTTTGCGGCGATGCTGCTGGCGGTGATGCGCCTGCTGGCGCATCACATGGTGCAGCCGCTGAACGCATTGTCGCAATTGATGGGGCGTGCGGAATCGGGCGAATCCGGCATGCGCGCGACACCGGAAGGTCCGCGCGACATCGTCGAGATGGCGCATGCGTTCAACAAGATGATGGCGGTGCTGGAAGAACGCGAGGCCGAGCTGAAGCAATCCCGCGACGAGGCGCTGCGCACTGCCTTGACGAAGGCGCAGTTCGCCGCAACCGTAAGCCATGAAGTGCGCACGCCCCTGAATGGCATCGTCGGCATGCTCGACATGCTGAAGGAAATGCGGCTCACCAAGCGCCAGCAGGAATGCGTGGATGTGGCATGGAATTCGTCGCGTGCACTGATCGAACTGATCAACGACATCCTCGATTTCTCCAAGATCGAAGCCGGCAAGCTGGAACTGGAAAAAGTCGATTTCGACCTGCGCAAGCTGGTCGAGGAGGTGATCGAGCTGCTGGCCAAGCAAGTGCAGCAGAAGGGCATCGAGATCGGATACCTGTTGGCGCCCGGCGTACCGGACCGCGTCAACGGCGATGCCCTGCGTCTGCGACAGGTGTTGCTCAACCTGATCGGCAATGCGGTCAAGTTCACCGAGCGGGGCGAGGTGGCGATACGCATCGCGAGCATCGGCGACGGCGACAACCTGATGCTGCGCTTCGAAGTGAGCGATACCGGCATCGGCATGGACGACAACGCGGTGCAGAATATCTTCCAGTCCTTCGTTCAGGCCGACCGTAACACCACGCGCAAATACGGCGGTACCGGACTCGGACTGGCGATCTCCAAGCAACTCGTCGAACTCATGGACGGCCGCATCGGTGTCGACAGCGAACGCGGGAAAGGCAGCAGCTTCTGGTTCACCATCGCCTGCAGCCCGGGCAAGGTGGCGCCGACGGATGTGGAGGATCATGCCTTTCTCGGCATGCGCGTGCTGATCGTGGAAGAAAGCGAGATCGTGCGTGATTTCCTTGAAGAGAACCTGGCCAACCGCGGCATGCGCTGCCATGCGGTTCACAATGGCCGCGAAGCGCTGGCCGAAATGGGACGTGCCGAGCGCATCGGCGCGCCGTATGAGCTGATCATTGCCGATATCAACGCCAGCGATGAGCGCGGTGCCGACCTGGCGCGCCGCATACGGGCGGACGCCGGCGTATCGCCGCCGCGCTTGTTGATACTGGACCGGTATCATCCCTCGGTCGATGCCGCGCCGCTCAACGGCGAAGCGCATCTCGGCAAGCCGTTGCGGCTCGGCAGGCTGCTGGAAACCATCCGCCGCCTCATGTCGGGCGGCAACGATGGCGAGTCTTGCGTAACGCCGCAGATCGGCCACATCGCGCCGACCACGACGGAGTACCGCGTGCTTGTGGTGGAAGACAATCGCACCAACCAGATGGTGGCGGCGGGGATGCTGGCAATGAACGGCTGTCATTGCGAATTTGCCGCCAATGGCCGGGAAGCGATGGAGGCGGTTCGGCGCGGACGCTTCGATCTCGTCCTGATGGATTGCAACATGCCGGAAATGGACGGTTATGAAGCCACTGCCCATATCCGCAATTTCGAGGAACCTCTCGGCAGGCGCACGCCGATCGTGGCGATGACCGCCAACACGCAGCAGGGCGACCTGGAAAAATGCCTTTCCTCCGGCATGGATGACTATCTCGCCAAGCCGATCACCCTGGTCGAACTGCGGCACAAGCTGGAACGCTGGCTTCCCCGTCGCGGCGCGGCGCGCGCGGATTTGCCTGAACTGGATTTCGCCGAAACCGACGCCAGTCCGCTTGACCAGGCGGTGTTCGAAAAACTGCGGGAAATACTCGGGCCGTCGCTCCAGCAGTCCATCAGCCCCTTCCTGGAAGACACGCCTTCCTACCTCGACAAGCTGGACCAGGCGGTCGAGGCGGCGGACGCCGATACCGCGCGCGCAATGGCACACTCGATCAAGGGAAGCGCCGGCAATCTGGGCGCAACCGCATTGGCGCAGATCGCCAAGGAAATCGAGGAACTCGCGCTCGAGCAGCGCGTGGTGGAGATCCGGCCGCTGCTGGGCCGTTTGCGCCAAGCGTACAACGCGGTGGCCGTCGTGCTGGGTACGGAAGTCTATATCGAGGGCCGGCTGAGTGCGCGCCAGGACGATGAGGCGCCGCAGGTGCTGGTGGTGGATGACGACCGCAGCACGCGCAACTCGTTGCGCCACACTTTGCAGCGCGACGGATTCCGGGTCGAGGAAGCGGCCGACGGCGCGCAGGCACTGCAAATGCTCAAGCGCCTGCATCCGGACGTCATCCTGATGGATGCGGTCATGCCGGTAATGGACGGCTTCACCGCCTGCTCACGCGTGCAGGAACTGCCGCATGGCCGGGCGATCCCGGTCTTGATGATCACGGCGCTGGAAGACAACGTGTCGGTGGAGCGGGCGTTCGCCGCCGGCGCCAGCGACTACATTCCAAAGCCGATCCATTTCGCCGTGCTGTCGCAGCGTGTCCGCCGCATCATCGATGCCAACCAGGCGGAGAAACGCATCCGGCACCTGGCGTACAACGACTCGCTGACCGGTCTTCCGAATCGTTCCCTGTTCATCGATCAGCTCGGACACCGCATCGAACATGCTCGGCAGGCCGGCGAATCGGTCGCGTTGCTGTTCCTCGATCTCGACCGCTTCAAGAATGTCAACGACACGCTCGGACACGATGTCGGCGATCGTCTGCTGGTGGCGGTGGCGCAGCGCCTGCGCCGCAGCGTGCGCAATGCCGATTGCGTTGCCCGCCTCGGCGGTGATGAATTCACCGTGGTCCTGACCGATGTCGTCGGCCCGAATGCGGCGGTGGCCGCAGCCCAGAACATTTGCCGCGCACTCGGTACGCCATTCCAGATCGACGGTAACGATATTTTCGTGACCGCCAGCGTCGGCATCTCGCTGTATCCGCATGATGGTGCCGATGTCGGCACGCTGCTCAAGCATGCGGATACCGCGATGTACCGCGCCAAGAAAAATCACAGCGGCTTCCAGTTTTTCGAAGCGTCGATGGAGCAATCGATCTCCGACCACGTGCAACTGGAAAACGACTTGCGGCGCGCCCTCGACCGCAAGGAATTCGAAGTGTTTTACCAGCCGCAGGCTCGCGTGAGCGACGGGCGCCTGGTCGGCATGGAAGCGCTGGTGCGCTGGAAGCATCCGGTGCGCGGCATGGTGTCGCCGGCCGATTTCATCCCGCTGGCCGAAGAGACCGGCCTGATTACCCGCCTTGGAGAATGGGTGCTGCGCACTGCCTGCGCGCAGTTGCAGAAATGGATCGAGGCCGGCATGCCGCCCATACGCGTTGCGGTAAATCTATCGGTCAAGCAACTGCTGCAGAAAGATTTCACCGCCACGGTGGAACAGGCGCTGGCGGACACCGGCTTGCCGCCGGACTTGCTGGAACTGGAAATCACCGAAAGCACCCTGATGGAAAACGCGCAGGACACGCTGCAGGCATTGCATCGCCTGCGGGGCCTCGGCCTGCGGTTGTCGATCGATGATTTCGGTACCGGGTATTCGTCGCTGTCCTACCTGAAGCGTTTTCCGGTCGACATCATCAAGATCGACCGTTCCTTTGTCAGGGATGTTTCGCACGATGCCGATGATGCATCGATAGTCACCGGCATCATCGCGCTCGCACACAGCTTGCGGCTGGAAGTGGTGGCGGAAGGCGTGGAAACCGAGGCGCAGCTGCAGTTCCTGCGGCAGCAATCCTGCGACATATTGCAGGGCTACCTGCTAAGCCAGCCGGTGCCCGCGGAGCAGTTCGTGCGGTACGCGATGTCGAAGCTGCATATCTGATCGCCAAACAACAATGCGGCCGGCCATGTCGACATGGCCGGCCGCATTGTTCGGGTGCTTCCGTTATTTGGTCTTGAAACGCGGCAGCCTGTTCCACCATTTGAACGCCGCCTTGGTATTGGCCTTGAGCGAATAGTCGAAGGTGGCGACCTGTTCATCCATCGCTTCCCGCAATACGCTCAAAGGGTCCGCGGGCTCCAGCTTCAGGTAGGCATCGGCTTCGCCATGCTCCCGGTGGATCTTCATGCCCGCCTTCCTCGCGATATGCATCATCGTCTGGTTCGACGACAGGCAATGCATGTAGAGCGTATCGACATCTTCATTGCGGCAGTGGATGGCCGCTCGCTCGAACAGCTTCGAGCCCACGCCCAGGCCGCGCGCGGACGCGGAGACCGACACGCCGAACTCGGCAACGCGTTCCTTGAGGGTTGCGCTACTCATGACCGGAAATGCTTCGCGTGGCGCGAAGGCGAGATGGCCGACGCCCAGCAGCGCAAGATTGTTGTCGTATACGCCAAACACGGCATCACGCGTAAAGTCCAGTCGCTGCACATAACGGGTAATCAATTCGTCCGGAAGGACGGAGCCAAAACGCAACAGGCGGTCATTTTCGTCGAGTGCCAGAAAATGCATCAGCATGCGCCGCCGGTCGCGTTCGGATAACTCCTTTACGCGCACGACAGGCTTGTCGCCACCATGCTGCTGCTTTGCACTAACAAGATTTGTTTCGGATGACATAGTGTACAAATTGGTCGGGTTCATGCGGCCTCAGCAGGTATCGCGTATTTGTTGCAACGCACAAAGGCATTGTAGGCGATGTAAAAAATCCTGTCGGGTTCGTAGTCCTTAAATGCCACCGTTTTGCGACAACTCAATGGCTGTGCATGCAAATTGCCGCGCAGCGTGTTACGTAATACCCACAATTGTCCCGCATGTGACAAAGAGCGAACAATGCGCCAGCCTTCTTCGTTATTCAAAGGAAACTTGCCATGATCCGCTTTCTGTCCTGCATCATGCTGTTTGTATTATTCAATGCTTCGACATCCGAAGCGCTCGCCGAAGATGGAGTAACCGTCGACACGATCCTGATTGGCCAAACTGTCGGTGTGACAGGAACCGTCGCCGCGCCGGTGAAGGAAATGAATGAAGGCGCGGAAGCCTATTTCGCGCTGGTCAACAAGCAGGGCGGTGTGCACGGACGCAAGATCAAGCTGCTGACTCTCGACGACAAGTTCGATCCCGCACTGACGTTGGCGAACGCGGAAACGCTGATCAGGAAAGAGCGTGTGTTCGCATTGTTCCAGGGACGCGGCACGCCGCATACGCAGGGCTTGCTGCCGCTGCTGGCGGAGAACAATGTTCCGCTCGTGGCACCCAGCACGGGCGCGACGGTATTCCACGAACCGATCAGCCGCCAGTTGTTCAACATCCGCGCCAAGTACCATGATGAAATCGGCAAGGTGATCGAGCACCTCACGACAACCGGCGTGAAAAAGATCAGCCTGCTGCATGTTGACGATGCGTTCGGAAAAGACGGGCTGGAAGGATTCAACAAAGCGATGGCGGCGCACAAACTCGCGCCGGTCGCTATTTCGAAGTTTGCGCGCGTCAACCCGGACTATGCGGCAACCGCGACGGAAGTCATCTCTGCACAGCCGGGCGCCCTGCTCATCATCAGTTCCGCGAAAAATACCGTCGAAGTGATCAAGGCGATTCGTGCACAGGGCGGGCGGATGCAAATACTGACGCTATCCAATAATTCGTCGCAAGCCTTCGTGAAGGATCTCGGCCCGGCGGGACAGGGCGTGATCGTGACGCAGACGACACCGGCGCCTCACATGCTGTCGACCCGGCTGGGACAGGAATTCAATGCAGCGGCAAAAGCGACCGGTGCGACGATCTCCTATCCGTCGATGGAAGGTTTCGTCAACGCGAAGGTTCTCGTCGAAGCATTGCGCCGCGCAGGCAAGAATCCTACCCGTGAAAGTTTTATCAAGGCCATGGAATCGATGCAGCGCGTCGACTTCGGTGGCCTGATGGTGACCTACGGTCCGGATGATCACACCGGCAGCGAGTATGTGGAACTGACGATGATAGGCAAGGACGGGCGGTTTGTCCGCTGACGTTGCGGCATCGACTATGCTGCTTACAGCAGTGGCAAGGCGGTCGTATCCTTGAGACGCTGCAGGGCAAAGCTGGATTTCACATCCAGTACCGCCGGATGGCGCAGCAGCGTCTCCATCATGAAGCGCGAGAAATGTTCCATGTCCTCCACATGGACCCGTAGCAGATAGTCCATTTCGCCGGTCATTGCATAACAGGCCACGACTTCCGGCCAGTTGGCCACGGATGCCGCAAAGCCGGCGCGCGGCGAGCGGGAGCCGGCCGCCGGCGCATCGCTGTGCTTTTCAAGCCGGACATTGATATACGCCAGCAATCCCAGGCCGATCTTGTCCGGATCAAGAAGCGCCACGTACTGGCGGATGATGCCGCTCTCTTCCAAGTTCTTGATGCGTCGCAGGCAGGGCGACGGCGACAAATTAACCCGCTCGGCCACTTCCTGGTTCGTCAGGCGGCCATCGGCTTGCAGTATCGAAAGAATCTTGCGGTCGGTCTTGTCGATCTCTATCTTTGGCATAATTTGCTCACAATAAAAAATAAAGAGCAATATTATTGCGCAGAATGCTTGAATGAAGCCAAAATTCGCAATTTTATACTTCAATGACTTGTCTATACTGAAATCGATATCAACCTTTTCAGCCGGGCCGTATCGCGACCAGCCGACGTGCCCAAACAGGAGACAGACATGGATTTCCAACCCTGGGAAAACCCGATGGGCACTGATGGATTCGAGTTCATCGAATATGCGGCACCCGACCCCAAAGCACTCGGCGCGCTGTTCGAGCAAATGGGCTTCACGGCCATTGCCCGGCATCGTCACAAGGATGTGACGCTCTACCGCCAAGGCGGCATCAACTTCATCATCAACGCGGAACAGGATTCCTTCGCTCAACGTTTTGCACGCAAGCATGGCCCGTCCATTTGTGCCATCGCTTTCCGCGTCAAGGACGCGGCCGCAGCCTACAAGCGGGCGCTGGAACTCGGCGCATGGGGTTTCGACAACAAGACCGGTCCGATGGAATTAAACATTCCCGCCATCAAGGGCATCGGCGATTCGCTGATTTATTTCGTCGATCGCTGGCGCGGCAAGAACGGCACGTCGGGCGGCATCGGCGACATCAGCATCTATGACGTCGACTTCGTTGCGATTCCCGGTGCGCAAGCCGATCCCGTCGGACACGGCCTTACCTATATCGATCACCTCACGCACAATGTCCACCGCGGCCGCATGAAGGAATGGGCGGAGTTTTACGAGCACCTGTTCAACTTCCGCGAAGTCCGCTACTTCGACATCGAAGGCAAACTCACCGGCCTGAAGTCGAAAGCCATGACCTCTCCCTGCGGCAAGATCCGCATTCCGATCAATGAATCGTCGGATGACAAGTCGCAGATCGCCGAATACCTGGACGAGTACCACGGCGAGGGCATCCAGCATATCGCGCTCGGTACCGATAATATCTACGCCACCGTCGAGGGCATGAAAAACGCCAAGGTAGTGTTCCAGGACACGATCGAAACCTATTACGACCTGGTCGACAAGCGATTGCCGGATCATGGCGAGCGGCTGGAAGACTTGAAGCGCCTGCGCATTCTGATCGACGGCAACAGCAATTCCTCCACGCGCGAACTGCTGCTGCAAATCTTCACCCAGACCGTCATCGGCCCGATCTTCTTCGAGATCATCCAGCGCAAGGGCGATCAGGGCTTCGGCGAGGGCAACTTCCGCGCCTTGTTCGAGTCGATCGAACTGGATCAGATCCGGCGCGGTGTATTGAAGGACGAAGACGTTTCGGCCTGACACAACACAGGCATCTCGTCCTCTCGCCGGATCGTCCGGCAGGGGAGAGATGCCATACGGAGACAGAGTATGAACACCACAGTAGACCAGGCCGATTTCTTTAAGACAATGGAAGACAAGTCCGACGGCGGCAAGCTGCGCGGCGATTATTCGCAGGCCGATGAGCGGTATGTCGTTGCGCAGGACTGGAACGCCTACACGCCGGAGCAGCATGCGTTGTGGCGGCGGTTGTATCAACGCCAGGCGCGCCTTCTGCCCGGCCGCGCCTGCGATGTGTTCATCGACAGCCTGGCGAAGATGGATGCCGCCGACGGGATTCCGCAGTTCGACCGGACGACGGACGCGTTGTACAAGGCCACCGGATGGCAACTGGTTGCCGTGCCCGGCCTGGTGCCCGACCTGACCTTCTTCGAGCACCTGGCGAACCGGCGCTTTCCGGTCACCGTCTGGCTGCGGGAGCCGCATGAATTCGACTACATCGTCGAGCCGGACGCATTCCACGATTTCTTCGGCCACGTGCCGCTGCTGTTCAATCCGATTTTTGCCGACCATCTGCAGGAATACGGCAAGGGCGGACTGAAGGCGCTGAAGCTGGATGGCCTGAGCTATCTTGCCCGGCTTTACTGGTACACGATTGAATTTGGATTGATGCAAAGTCCACAAGGCTTGCGGGTGTACGGCGCCGGCATTTTGTCTTCGGGCGCGGAGATCGAGCATTGCCTGACCAGCCCGGCGCCACGCCGCATCGCCTTCGACGTGGAGCGCGTCATGCGCACCCAGTACAAGATCGATTCGTTCCAGGAAACCTATTTCGTCATCCGCGACTTCGAGCAGCTTTTCAACGACACCGCGCCGGACTTCACGCCGCTGTACGCAAAACTGAAAACCCTGGCGCCGTTGCCCGCCGACAGTCTGCTTGCGGGGGAAACGGACATCGGCCCGAACCGGCCGGACGCATCGATTGCTTAACTGGTAATGCGGTTGCGGATCAGGGCGCGCATCTCGTCCAGCGTGACCTTGCCGTCGTGGTTGGTATCGATGTAATTGAAATATTCGACGGTGCGGCCCATGTTCGCTTCGCCCGCTTCCGTCCTGGTAAGTGCGCCGTCGCCATCCCGGTCGGCATTATGGAAGAGTTCACTGAATTTCGGCACGTACTTCAACGGCTTGATGTCGTGCTTTGGTTCGGAAGGCGCCTGCGCAATCGCAATGCCGCCCGCGAGCAAAATGCTCATGAGCGTGAACGAAATGGTGAATTGCATACTTGCTCCGCTTGCTTCGGTGAACGACCGACTGTAGGAAATAGTTCCGGCTTGCACCAGTGCAGTTACGGCTTGTTACACCGCATGAATCCTGCGTTTGTGCTGCACCGTGCATTGAGTGCAAGGTGCGCTTGTGCTAATGTGCAGCATGTCAAAACAATAAACGACGCGCCCACAAGGCATGTCAGTTTGACAGCGAAATCATCGCATCCAAAGACACAATTTTTGGCCTGGAGACTCAATGAACGCACCACTTTCCACCGGACAGCGTCCGCTGCTGGATGATATTTCCCTAGACGACAAATTCACCCTGGAACGCGGCCGTGCGTTCATCACCGGCACCCAGGCGCTCATCCGCCTGCCGATGATGCAGAGGCAGCGCGATGTCCTTGACGGCCTCAACACCGGCGGCTTCATCACCGGCTATCGCGGGTCACCGCTCGGCAATGTCGACATGACCGCGATGAAGGCGAAGAAGCATCTCGAGGCGCATCACGTCAAGTTCCATCCAGGCATAAACGAAGATCTCGCCGCGACGAGCGTCTGGGGCACCCAGCAGGTCAACCTCTTCCCGGATGCCAAATACGACGGCGTGTTCTCGATGTGGTACGGCAAGGGGCCGGGCGTGGACCGCTGCGGCGACGTCTTCAAGCATGCCAACATGGCCGGCACCGCCAGGCATGGCGGCGTGCTGGTGCTGGCCGGCGACGACCATGCGGCGAAGTCCTCGACCACCGCGCATCAGAGCGAACACATCCTGAAGGCCTGCGGCATCCCGGTGCTGTATCCCTCCTCCGTGCAGGAGTATCTCGACTACGGCCTGCATGGCTGGGCGATGAGCCGTTACACCGGTTTGTGGGTGGCGATGAAATGCGTGACCGACATCGTCGAATCCGGCGCCTCGGTGGATCTCGACCCGGAGCGGGTACAGATCATCACGCCGGCGGACTTCGAACTCCCGCCGGGCGGCCTGAACATTCGCTATCCCGATACCGTGCTCGACCAGGAAGCGCGGATGAATCATTACAAGTGGTATGCGGCGCTTGCCTATGCGCGGGTGAACAAGCTCAACCGCATCGTGTGGGACAGCCCGCATGCGCGCATGGGCATCATCACCGCCGGCAAGTCCTACCTCGATACGCGCCAGGCGCTGGCCGACCTGGGCATCGACGAGCATGTGGCGCGCGATATCGGCATCCGCCTGTACAAGGTCGGCATGACTTGGCCGCTCGAAGCGGAAGGCGTGCGTGAATTCGCGCAGGGTCTCGAGGAAATCCTGGTGGTGGAGGAAAAGCGCCAGATCCTCGAATACCAGTTGAAGGAAGAGCTCTATAACTGGCGCGACGATGTGCGCCCGCGCGTGGTGGGCAAGTTCGACGATACCGGCGAATGGAGCGGCGACCATCGGGAAGGCCACGGCAACTGGCTGCTGCCGGCGACGTATGAATTGAACCCGGCGCAGATCGCGCGGGCGATTGCCGCGCGTATCTCGAAGTATTTCTCCGGCCATCCGATCGAACAGCGGATCAGGGAGCGCATCGCCTATCTCGAGGCGAAGGAAGCCGTGCTGAAGGTCGGCAGCAAACCGGATCCGACCAAGGACCGCATTCCGCATTTCTGTTCCGGCTGTCCCCACAATACATCGACGAAAGTGCCGGAAGGCAGCAGGGCGCTGGCCGGAATCGGCTGCCACTACATGGTGCTGTGGATGGACCGCAGCACGTCTACCTTCACCCACATGGGCGCGGAGGGCGTCACCTGGGTCGGTCACGCGCCGTTCACCAATGAAAAGCATGTCTTCGCCAATCTCGGCGACGGCACCTATTTCCACTCCGGCCTGCTGGCGATCCGCGCCGCGGTGTCGGCCAAGGTCAACATGACCTACA
Source organism: Noviherbaspirillum sp. (assembly GCF_036846085.1). Taxonomy (NCBI): domain Bacteria; kingdom Pseudomonadati; phylum Pseudomonadota; class Betaproteobacteria; order Burkholderiales; family Oxalobacteraceae; genus Noviherbaspirillum; species Noviherbaspirillum sp. The sequence goes on from NZ_DAIUCO010000002.1 coordinate 34,096, forward strand.
AGATCCTGTACAACGATGCGGTCGCGATGACCGGCGGCCAGATGGTCGACGGCCCGCTCGATCCGGCGATGATTTCGCGCCAGATCGCGGCGGAAGGGGTGCAGCCGATCGTGGTGGTGACCGACGATCCGGACAAGTATCCGGCCGGCGTGAACTGGGCGCCGGGCGTCACCATCCGCCATCGCGACGAACTCGACGCCGTGCAGAAGGAAATGCGCGAGATCACCGGCGTATCGGCCATCATCTACGACCAGACCTGCGCCTCCGAAAAGCGTCGCCGCAGGAAGCGCAACGAATACCCTGACCCGGCCAAGCGGGCGGTGATCAATGAAGCGGTCTGCGAGGGCTGCGGCGACTGCAGCGTGCAGTCGAACTGCCTGTCGGTCGAGCCGATGGAAACCGAATTCGGCCGCAAGCGGCAGATCAACCAGTCGTCGTGCAACAAGGATTTCTCCTGTGTGAAAGGATTCTGCCCGAGCTTCGTCACTGTCGAAGGCGGTCAGCTGAAGAAGCCGAAGAAAGCCGCCGTCAGCGACAATGCCGGCGCGAAGAAACTGCCCATCCTGCAGGGCAGCAACCTGCCGCAGCCGGTGCTGCCGTCGACGCAGCAGCCGTTCGGCATCCTGGTCACCGGCATCGGCGGCACCGGCGTCGTCACGGTCGGCCAGATCCTGGCGATGGCCGCGCACGCGGAAGGCAAGGGCTGTTCAGTGCTGGACATGAGCGGCCTCGCACAAAAAGGCGGGCCGGTGATGTCGCATGTGCGCCTGGCCGATCACCCTGAAGACATTCACTCCACCCGTGTCGGCACCGGCGCGGCGGACCTCGTGATCGGCTGCGACGTCATTGTTACCGCCAGCCGAGATGCGCTGTCCCGCATGGGCGAGGGACGCACCCATGCCGCCGTCAACGGCACCGGCACGCCGACCGCCGCCTTCGTCAAGAACCCGGACTGGAAGTATCCGGGCGCGGCGGCGGAAGCGGACATCCGCAATGCCTGCGGTGCCGAGCGGGTCGATTTCATCGACGCCGGCAAGGTGGCCACCGCGCTGATGGGCGACAACATCGCCACCAACATGTTCATGCTCGGCTATGTGTGGCAAAAAGGCTGGGTGCCGCTGTCGGAAGCGGCCATCATGAAGGCGATCGAGCTCAACGGCGTCTCGGTGGAGTTCAACAAGCAGTCGTTCATCTGGGGACGCACTGCTGCGCACGACTGGGATGCGGTGGAGCGGCTGGCGAAGCAGAACGATACCGCCGCCCAGGTCATCGAGTTCAAGCGCACGCCGACGCTCGACGATGTGATCGCACGCCGCGTGGAGTACCTCACCGCTTATCAGAATGCCGGCTATGCGCAGCAATACCGCGCGCTGGTCGAGGAGGTCAGCGCGAAGGAGTCCGCCTTGACGGGCTCGCAGAAGGGACTGCGCCTGACCGAAGCGGTAGCGCATTACTACTTCAAGCTGATGGCGTACAAGGATGAATATGAAGTGGCGCGCCTGCATGCCGACACCGCGTTCAAGGCGAAAATCGACGGCATGTTCGAAGGCGACTACAAGATCAAGTTTCATCTCGCGCCGCCCTTGCTGGCCAAGCGCGACGCCGACGGGCATCTCGTCAAGCGGGAGTTCGGCCCATGGATGATGGGCGCCTTTTCCACGCTGGCGAAGCTCAAGTTCCTGCGTGGCACGCCGCTCGATATCTTCGGCTACACGGCGGAACGGAAGACCGAGCGGGCGCTGATCAGGCAGTATCGTGACACCGTTGCCGGATTGCTGTCGCGCCTGAATGCCGGCAATCTTCCGCAAGCGGTCGCCATCGCCAGCATCCCGGCCGATATCCGCGGCTTCGGGCATGTAAAGGAGAGGCATCTGAAGGCGGCGAAGGAGAAGGAGCAGGCCTTGCTCAAGGAGTTCGGCATGAGTTCAGGCACCACGGTGGATGCGGCACAGCATGCGGCCTGAGCGCTGATCCGTTGCCGGTTTTGACAGGCAATGCAAAAGGCGGGGTTGAATGAACAACCCCGCCTTTTTTTGTTGGTTTGCGGCGTCAGTGGCCGCGTGATGGTCAGTCGAGCTGGTGTTTCAAGGCTGACACTTCAATGTGCGTCAGGATGACGGCACTCTTCACGTCGTAATTCACTTCTTCCGCCGGATGTATTGCAGCCTGAGCGTGTTCGGTCAATTGCGCGAGACTGTCGACGCTGCGCCGGATGCGATGACTGTTTTCCGAGTGCAGGGCCTGTTTCGCTTGGCGGGATCGCACGCTCAACTGCTGTACATAGTATTTGAGGTCAGGTGGTACCGATGAGTCCTTGTTGCAGGCATTGGCGGCATGGCGGATGGTTCGATCGATGAACTTCAGCCGTTGCCGCACCTCGTCGGTTTGAAAATACATACGCATCTCCTTGTAAGTTATGTGCGACGATCGGGTTCGTTTTTGATGCCCAGTTTCGCCGCCAGGCTGATGCCGTTTTGGTATGGCGCGAAGTGGGTATTGGATAACTGAAACTCGGTAAAGTTCCTTTCGGAACAATGAAGAAGCGCCAAAACGGTGCGGAACTTTGATGGTGGCAACCGAGGTCAAATTTGCAATTTCATTCGCCAATCCAGGCCGGATACCGACGTGCAATCGACTATCAATTTTTTTCCCGAGGAATCGTCCGCCGTTCCCCATGCTTCAACGATACCGCTTCTGATCGGCTGCGCGGGATGGAGCGTGCCGAGCGCCGCCGGGGAAAACTTTCCGGTCGAGGGTAGCCATCTGGAGCGCTACGCAGCGGTATTTCCGGCGGTCGAAATCAACACTTCCTTTTATCGGCCGCATAAACCGGCAACGTATGTCCGCTGGCGCGAAAGCGTGCCGGAATCATTTCGTTTCTCGGTGAAGGTGCCGAAGCGGATCACGCATGAATTGCGCATGAAAGAGGTCGATGCGGAATTGCGGCGCTTCATGGAGGAGGCCGGCTGCCTGGAGCACAAGCTCGGCTGCCTGCTGGTTCAACTGCCGCCCAGCCTGCAATTCGACTCACCGTCGGCGGAACGCTTCTTCGATCTGCTGCGGACGCTCACGCCGGTCGATGTGGTCTGCGAACCGCGCCATGCAAGCTGGTTTGTCACTGAGGCGGCAGCGATGCTCGCCGCGCGCAATGTGTCGTACGTCATCGCTGACCCGCAGCCTGTCGAGGCGCCGCCTCCGGATACCGGCGCGGGTACGGTGTATATACGGCTGCACGGGGCGCCCCGCATGTACTATTCGCCGTATTCCGATGATTTCCTCGACGGGCTGCATGCCGATATCGCACGGAAGCTGGAATCGGACCGGCGCGTCTGGTGCATCTTCGACAACACCGCGGAGGGGCACGCCGTGCCGGATGCCTTGTCGCTGCTGTCGCGCTTCGGCTGAAGGCTGCGATCTATATCTCGATCTGCGTACCGACTTCGATCACCCGGTTGGGCGGGATGCGGAAATAATCGGCCGCATCCCGCGCATTGCGGGCCATGGACGCGTACAGCGCCTCCCGCCAGAAGGCCATGCCGCCGCCCACGGTGGCGATCACTGTCTGTCGCGCGATGAAGAACGAGGTCTCCATCAGGTTCAGTTCGAGGCCGGCGGCACCGCACATTTCCAATGCAAGGGGGATGTTGCGTTCATCTTTGAAGCCGTAGGACACATTGACCTGATAGCACTCCTGGCCGAGCGGGATCACCTTGATGCGCTCCGCCGCCGGTATCGTCGGGATGTCGGTTGAATACACGGTCAGGAAGATGGTGCGTTCATGCAGTACCTTGTTGTGCAGCAGGTTGTGCAGCATCGCATGCGGCACGCCGTCGCCTTCGGCGCGGAAGAAAATTGCGGTTCCCTCGACCCGTTGCGGCGGGCTGACGAACAGCGACTGCAGGAAATCCTCAAGAGGAATCAGGTGTTTCTGCAGATTCCGGAACACCAGGTCGCGTCCGTTTTTCCATGTCAGCATCACGGTCACCATGAGCGCGCTGATCAACAACGGAAACCAGCCGCCGCTGAGAAGCTTCAGGCTGGTGGCGGAAAACAGCGCGGCATCGATGATGAAGAAAAAGCCCGTCGCCCCGAAGCACAGCAGGAGATTGAGTTTCCAGCGGTAGCGGATCACAAAGAAGGTCAGCACGGTGGTCGTCAGCATGGTCGCTGTCGCGGCAATGCCATAGGCGGAGGCAAGGTTGGACGACGAGCCGAAGCCGATCACCGCCAGCACCACGACGAGCAGTTGTACCCAGTTCACCAGCGGTATGTAGATCTGCCCGATTTCACGGTCGGAGGTGTACACCACACGCATGCGCGGCAGGAATCCGAGCGAGATCGCCTGCTGGGTGACCGAGAAGGCACCGGAGATGGTGGCTTGCGACGCGATCACCGTCGCCATGGTCGACAGCACCACCAGGGGATAGATGCTCCATGGCCCGAGCTGGTTGAAGAAGGGATTGGATACCGCCGCCGGTGTCGACAGCAGCAGGGCGCCCTGGCCCAGGTAGTTGAGGCCGAGCGCCGGGAATACGATGCTGAACCAGGCGAGCCGGACCGAGCGTTTGCCGAAATGCCCCATGTCGGCATAGAGTGCCTCGGCGCCGGTGAACGCGAGCACCACCGCCCCAAGCGCAAAGAAAGCCAGCCAGCCGTTCTGCATCAGAAAGCGGAATGCATGGATTGGATTGAGTGCCGCCAGGATGGCAGGATTGGCGATGATATTGATGATGCCCATGGTCGCCAGCGTGATGAACCACACCAGCACGATCGGCCCGAACCACCTGCCGATGCCGGCCGTCCCCCGGTGCTGCAGCATGTACAGCGCAACCAGCACCGTCAGCGTCAGCGGCACCACGTAGGGCTGGAAGGCCGGTGTCGCGACTTCCAGGCCTTCCATCGCCGATAGCACCGAGATAGCGGGCGTGATCACGCCATCACCGTAAAACAGCCCGGCGCCCACCATGCCCATCAGCATGACCGGAAAGTAGAAGCGGGAATGCGAGGTCACTGACGACATTGCCAGCGCGGTCAGCGCCATGATGCCGCCTTCGCCGCGGTTATCGGCGCGCAGGATAAGCGTCACGTACTTCAGCGAAATGATGATGACCAGGCCCCACACGATCAGGGAAACAATGCCCAGCAGGTTGGTTTCGGTCAGAGGCAGGCCGTGTTCCGTGGAGAACACTTCTTTCATCGTGTAGAGCGGGCTGGTACCGATGTCGCCATACACGATGCCGATGGCGGCCAGGGTGAGGGTGCCCAGGCGGCTTTTATTATTAGGAGCGGGAGACGTCAAGCGACACCTTTTGTTATGTTGCACTGCAAAAGCGCTATCTTAATCCATCGGCATTGTTTTATATCGATCCTGGTTAACCCCGGTGTATCAATAAAGGCGCCATCAATGCATGGCGCCCGGATTTCTGAACTTTAGTGTCAAAAGGCGACGAACAGATGCGGGGAATAGTGTTGCATGCGATGCAGTTATAAATATTGCTGTAGCGTGAGCCCACCCCGCAATTCTTCGATCGGCACTGCAAATGAGTTGGAAGAGAATCTATTACTTTTTACCAATGCGATGCTGGAATTCAATACCGTTTGATATCGCCATATTGCCTGCCGGCGGCGCGCAACGTGAATATCAGCATGATTTTCGGCAATGGAACAGGTTGTCGGAAAAATGGATGGGGGCCGAATGACAAACTTCTGTTCGGCGGCAACAAGAGAGCGTGCAGAAGGCCAGGTCCGGAAAATGCAGTTGATGTGACTGCGCGATCCGGCTTTCATGCAATCGCGGACGGATGCCTGGCCAGCGGTGTGACCTTGATCCGCATGTAAGGAAACAGCGGAAGTCCCGACAGCAGCGTATGCAGTTCGTCGTTGGAATCAACATCGAAGACGCTGTAGTTCGCATACTCACCGACGACCCGGTAAAGGTGAACCCATTTGCCTTGATGCTGCAGTTCTTGTGCGTAGGCCTTTTCGCGTGCCTTGATGTCGTCCGCCAAGTGCGTCGGCATGTCGTGCGGGATGTTTACATCCATACGGACCAGGAACAGCATATTGTTCTCCTTCTCGAATAGTTGTCTGAATTCGCCTGTCCTGCGCTACACCGCGATCGTGGTCTTGCCTTCCCTGCTGTAACAGGCGAGCTTGTCTGCATCGAGCGCCCCCACTGACCAGGCACCATCGGCAATTCGTCGTCCGCGATGACGGCCTGCTTGGTCCCGATATCGTACCTCAGCAATAAGGGGCCGAACAGTTTGGTACTTCATCCAGCCAAGCTGCTCCTCAAACCCATCACCGGATAGTAGGTTCGCGCCGCTCATTGGGTCACGGCGTAACATTCAATCGTCTACCGCCTTCGCATCTCGAGCGCGCGCAGATTCGACAGCCGACCCCGGTAAATTTCAATGTGCCGCTTCCATTTATTGGAGTACATACAAAACACGTCGTCGCGCATGGAATGAATATTTGCCAATGCGGTCCACGCTAAAGACGCTGCACGGGATGTGGTGTTCCTCGAAGAAATTCTTGTTCTCGGCAGATAGATTGGACCCGCACCAAACATGCCGGCAACGATTGCTGAACAATTGCGCTCAGCGAACGGATAGGCTGCGGAAGCACAGAAGTGCAAATAGAACGTTCCTTGAAATTGCTTTACCTACTTTTTTCATAAAAAATAATGCACGCTGCCTGTCATGCCGTAGTTGCGATCGCCCCGCCTTTGATGGCCCTGACTGCTTTCGCGTCGGAGGAGGCACGAAGCCTGGCGGAGTGCGCACGCATCACCGATGACGGCAAGCGGCTCACCTGCTTTGACCGGCTGGCGGCGTCGAATGATCAAGCTGCCGGTGCGGCAAAGCCAGGGCTTCCACCGATACCACATGCGGAGACGGCCGGATCATGGTCCGGCTCAGCGCAGTCGAATGATCCCGGCCGATTCAGTCTTTCCGATCATTGGGAACTCGAACAAGGGTACAAACGCGGCATCTTTACCTTTCGTCCCCATCGTCCCAATTACCTAACTGCCGTGTATACGCACAGGCCCAACGATGCGCCTTATCGTCCATTTCGCCAGCTGACATCTCCAACTGCGGAAATATCCCATACGGAGCTGGCATTCCAGTTAGGTTTCAAGATGAAGCTGGCCCAGGATGTATTGGGCAAGGTGGGCGACTTATGGTTCGGCTACACGCAGAACAGCTACTGGCAGGCGGACAATCAGGAAGCATCAAGTCCTTTTCGGGAAACGAACTATCAGCCGGAACTGATGGCGGTCGTTCCGGTGAATTTTTCCTTTCTTGGCATGAATGCCCGCTTTATCAATGTCGGCCTGGTCCACCAGTCGAACGGGCAAACTTCAACGCTGTCCCGAAGCTGGAATCGTATATATGCGCAAGTAGGCATGGAGCGCGGCGACTTTACGCTGCTGGCCCGCGTGTGGAAACGGCTGCCCGAGAAGAGCGAGGAGGACAATAATCCCAATATCGCGGACTACATGGGACGTGGCGACGTCTCAGCCGTCTACAGATATAACGGGCACGAGTTTTCCACGCTCGCCAGGTACAACTTCCATACCGACAAAGGTGCGGCCCAATTGAGTTGGGCCTTTCCGCTGGCCGGCTATCTCAAGGGATACGTACAGGTGTTTTCAGGCTACGGCCAAAGTTTGATCGACTATAACTATTTTCATAGAACGATCGGTGTCGGAATACAGGCCGATTTTTAATTTTCAACGTTGTTTTGCATGGTGGGCGGCAAACGACTCCAGCAGGAGGACTGCCGGAAAGCAATGGGGATCTCTGCAGCACTCTCCGGGCAGCGTCGCGCGCGTAGCCAAAGTTAGCTGTCGAACCGCAGGATGACCGGACAAGAGGGACTTCCATCGGCCGTGTCAGGCACACCGCAGCATGCATGTAACGAGCTTATCGGAACCATGGTCAACTTGAACCGTCGGACTGCATTGTATGCGCCCGGCATCGAGGATCATGATCGATATCGTAGTTTCGCCGGACCTTCTCAGAGGTACCAGCGGTGAGCGGTAACGCGGGTCGATACGTTGAAACGCGGCTTGCGGCATGGATGCATCGTCTGCGCGTCGCGAGGTGCCGAAGCGTTTTTGCGTCAAGGAATGTTCGTGGTATTGTTCCCTGAGAAAATGCCAGCAACTTCATGCCATCCAGCCGAGTGCCGATGATTCTATTAAGCCTTGTCGTATTGCCGTTCATTAGCGCCATTCTCGTTGCCTGCATGCCGGCAGTCGCTCGCAAATGGGCGGTTGGAATAGCAGGCGTGGTCGCAGTCGCAGGGCTTGTGCAAACGATTGTTCTGTACTTCCCGATCAGGACAGGTGAAGTAATACGATACCAGGTGGAATGGCTGCCCGCCCATGGGCTGAACCTCGCTTTGCGGATGGACGGCTTGTCGTGGATCTTCGCGATGCTGGTGCTCGGCATTGGTGTACTCGTCGTACTGTATGCGCGGTACTACATGTCCCCCGAAGATCCGGTTCCGCGGTTCTTTTCGTTCTTGCTGGCGTTCATGGGTTCAATGCTCGGCGTTGTATTGTCCGGCAATCTCATTCAAATGGTGATCTTCTGGGAACTGACCAGCCTGACGTCTTTCCTGCTTATCGGATACTGGCATCATCGCCTCGACGCCCGGCGGGGAGCCCGCATGGCGTTCACGGTCACCACGATAGGCGGACTTTGCCTGCTGTGCGGGGTTTTGATCCTTGGCGGAATTGCCGGCAGTTATGACCTGGATGCGGTGCTTTCCGCCGGCGACGAGATCCGGCAGCATGATTGGTATCCGGCGGCGCTGATCCTTGTCGCGCTGGGTGCCTTCACCAAAAGTGCGCAGTTTCCGTTCCATTTCTGGCTGCCGCACGCCATGGCAGCACCTACGCCGGTGTCGGCGTATCTGCACTCCGCGACCATGGTAAAGGCCGGAGTCTTCCTGCTGATCCGGATGTGGCCTGTTCTCTCGGGCACCCCGGAATGGACGTGGATTATCGGCGGCGCCGGGGTATGCACACTATTGCTGGGATCTTTTGTCGCCATCTTCCAGCATGACCTGAAAGGCTTGCTTGCCTATTCCACCATCAGCCACCTGGGCCTGATCACGGTGTTGATGGGCATAGGGACGCCCTTGTCGGTGGTGGCGGCGATTTTCCATACCCTGAATCACGGAATCTTCAAGGCATCGCTGTTCATGGCTGCCGGCATCCTCGATCATGAGACCGGCACACGTGACATGCGAGTGCTTCGGGGCCTGTACCGTGCGATTCCCGTCACCGCGATGCTGGCCATCGTTGCCAGTGCCTCGATGGCGGGCGTGCCCTTGCTGAATGGCTTCCTGTCGAAGGAAATGTTTTTTGCCGAGACGGTGCATGTCGGTGGTACCGAGAATTGGTGGATGTCGATCGCCGCCGTCGCAATGGGCATATTCAGTGTCGCGTACTCCCTTCGTTTTATCAGCGTATTCTTTGGAGAACTGTCGAACAAGCTTCCGAAGGTGCCGCATGAGCCTCCACGCTGGATGCGTTTTCCCATCGAGCTGCTGGTAATTCTGTGCGTTGCCGTCGGGCTGTTTCCTGAAATGACTGTCGGGCCGTTTCTTGCGATTGCCGCGGAATCGGTGCTCGGCAACAACACACCAACGTACGACCTGCGCATATGGCATGGGTTTAACCTGCCGCTCTTCATGAGTGTTAGTGCCCTGATGGGGGGCATACTGTTTTACGTCATCCTGCGTCGGTTCTTTTCGCTGTCCCTTAGGGACGAGGTACCCGTACTGCATCGCCTGAAAGGTGCGCAGGCCTATGAATCGACCATGCTGACCCTGTCGACGGCATCAACCTGGCTGGTGAATCATCTCGGCACGCGCAGGCTGCAGCCGCAACTGCTGCTGGTCATGATTTCATTCATCGTTGTGCCCTTGCTATTGGTTCATCCGCTGCCCGATTTTCCGGCATCGCGGTTGTCGCAAATCGAGCCGTTGTTCGGGGCGATGTGGTTGATTGGTTGCGGATGCGCTCTTGCAGCCGCATGGAAAGCCAAGTATCACCGCCTGGCGGCGCTCGTCCTCGTGGGTGGCACGGGGGTTGTGACCAGCATGACCTTTCTATGGCTATCCGCCCCGGATCTGGCGCTGACCCAGTTGATGGTGGAAACCGTTACCACGGTGTTGATCTTGCTCGGCCTGCGCTGGCTGCCGCCGCGCTTCAGGCCGGACGGCCTGGGCGAGCGTATTCCGCGCGCGGTGCTGCTGCGTCGCTCCCGCGACTTGCTGATTGCGGCAACGGGCGGGCTGGGCCTCGCGGCCGTCAGTTACATCGTGCTGATGCACCCCGCGCCAAAGAGCATTGGCGATTTCTTCATTCTGCGTGCGCTTCCCGAGGGAGGCGGCTCCAACGTGGTCAATGTGCTCCTGGTCGATTTCCGCGGTTTCGATACCATGGGAGAGATCACCGTGTTGTCCATCGTGGCACTGACCGTGTATGCGCTGCTTCGACGCTTCCGGCCAGCCCCCGAGAGCGTCGCAAATCCGGTGCAGCAGCTGAACGACCTGGACCCCGCGGTCCGCCAGACGCCGTCGATGCATGCGACCACGGGCTACTTGATGATACCTGCGGTCTATCTGCGGTTCCTGCTGCCGTTCATGGGCATGGTCGCGACGTACTTCTTCATGCGCGGACATAACTTGCCGGGAGGCGGATTCGTGGCCGGTCTTGTCTTTGCCACTGCGATCATCGTGCAGTACATGGTGGCGGGAACGATGTGGGTCGAGGCACATATCCGGCTACGACCACACCGGTGGATTGCCTACGGCTTGCTCGTCGCATGTGTCACCGGACTGGGGGCATGGATGTTCGGTTATCCTTTCCTGACCAGCCATACCGCCCATGTGCATCTGCCGATTCTGGGTGAGTTACATGTGCCCAGTGCATTTGCGTTTGATCTCGGAGTTTTCATTGTCGTGGTGGGGTCAACCATGCTGATTCTGGTTGCACTGGCTCACCAGTCCGTCCGCAGCCGCCGCGTTCCCGGTGCCGGGCTCCCCAAGGCTGCCTCACTTCCTACAACGGAGATTCCATAATGGAAATCGTCATCTCGATTGCCATCGGCGTCGTGTTTGGATCGGGCATCTGGTTGATACTGCGCCCCCGCAGCTTCCAGGTGCTTATCGGGCTGATGCTGATGTCGTATGCGGTCAATCTGTTTATCTTCATCATGGGACGCCTGTGGGTGAATCGTCCGCCGATCATATCGGGCATCGGTGCCCCTGACCCTGCCGCGATCGCCGATCCCCTGCCGCAGGCGCTGGTGCTCACGGCAATCGTCATCGGGTTCGCCACGACAGCGCTTTATCTCGTTGTCATTATCGGCACGCGAGGACTGACCGGAACCGATCATGTCGATGGCGAGGAGCCGGATCAATGAGTATTGCATGGAGCGAGCATCTGATCGTGGCACCGGTGCTGATCCCGCTGGTGTGCGGCGCACTCCAGGTTCCCATCAAGCATGCCAGGCACGAGCTCAAAAATGTGCTGAGCATGCTGTCCGTACTTGGGCTGATTGCCGTGGCGGGCACGCTCGTGATTCTTACCGACAGCGGCCACTGGCAAGACGGAATGGGCATATACCTCGCCGCGAACTGGAAGGCGCCATTTGGTATCGCGCTTCTGGCTGATCGGTTGGCGGCAATCATGTTGTTGCTTACCGCACTGCTTGCCGCAGCCGCGCTCCTGTATTCCAGTTTGCGCTGGAGCAGGGTGGGGGTGCACTTTCACCCGCTGTTCCAGTTCCTGATCATGGGCCTCAACGGCGCCTTCCTGACGCATGACCTGTTCAACCTCTTTGTCTTTTTCGAAGTCATGCTGGCAGCCTCCTACGGGCTGCTCCTCCATGGCTACAATGCAAACCGGCTGCGAAGCGGAATGCAATACATCGCGGTAAACCTGGTGGCATCACTCCTCTTCCTCATTGGCGTCGCACTGATTTATGCCGGTAGCGGAACATTGAATATGGCCGATCTTGCATCGCGAATCGCGGCAATGAGCGCGACGGATCTGGCTCTCGTAAAGCTGGCGGTGACCGTGCTTGCGATCGCCTTTCTGATCAAAAGCGCGATGTGGCCGTTGGGCTTCTGGCTTCCGTCAACCTATGCCGCGGCATCGCCCCCGGTCGCGGCAATGCTGGTATTGATGACCAAGGTCGGAGCGTACGTCATCCTCCGGCTATGGCTGCTCGTGTTTCCCAGTGACGCGGGGGCAGCCGCCGGCTTTGGGCTGGAAGCCCTGCTGTATGGCGGCATGGCAACCATTGTCTTTGGCGCGGCCGGCATGTTCGCCAGCGAAGCGCCCGGAAGGCTGGCAGGCTACGGCGCCATCGTCTCCTCCGGTACCCTCCTTGCCGTGATTGGCTATGGACAACCGTCGTTGATTACCGCCGGCCTGTATTACCTGCTGGGATCAACCGTGGCGATAGCGGCATACGTCCTGCTGATCGAACTGATTGAGCGCATCCGTGCGCCAGGCGCCGCAGTCCTGGCGGTGACAATGGAAGCGTTTGCAATCGAAGATGCGCCTGAACCGCCGGTCGGCGTCGGCATCCCGGCAGCACTTGCGTTTCTCGGTCTTTCCTTTGTTGCCTGCGCACTGATCATTGCCGGTTTGCCGCCGCTGTCAGGATTTGTGGCGAAGTTCGGCCTGTTCCATGCATTGCTCAATCCGGAGTCGGCGGAGCATGCGGTCGGCCCGGTCACCTGGATCCTACTGGCGCTGATCATCGTGTCAGGGCTGGCCACCATCATTTCCATGATGCGGTTCGGGGTCCGTGCCTTCTGGGTGCCCAGCGTCGTGATCCCACCCCGGTTGCAGGCGACCGAAGTCGCTCCGGTCAGCCTGCTACTGCTGGTGTGCGTCGCCATGACAGTGGCAGCGGGGCCCATCTTTGCGTATTTGAAGCGTACGTCGGTCGAAATTCATCAACCGGCGCTATACATGCAACGCGTGCTGTCCGCGCCAACCGTTCCCAATCCACGCCATGAGGCGGATAGACGATGAAACGATTTCTTCCCAACCCCTGGATGTCGGCGATCCTGTTGTTGGTGTGGCTGATGCTCAACCAGAGTATCGAACCTGCACATCTATTGCTCGGTGCCTGCCTGGGTGTCGCCATACCGTGGCTGACACGGAATCTGCAGCCGCTTGGATACCCGCGATTGTCGAAGCCGGTTGCCCTGTTCCGGCTGCTGGGCATGGCGCTGGTGGAGATCGTGCGCTCCTGTTTCAATGTCAGCCGCATCATCCTGTTCAGGAAGGCCGACCGGGTGAATTCTCAGTTCATCAAGATTCCGCTGGACATGCGTAGTCCCTATGGGCTTGCAATGCTTTCCTGCCTGATCAACTCGACGCCAGGCACTGTATGGGTGGAGATACTGCCGCACAGCCATGAGCTGGCGCTGCACGTTTTTGACCTGCATGAAGAACAATGGTGGATCGATACGATAAAAGGGCGTTATGAGAAGCCCTTGATCGAAATCTTTGAATAGGATCGAAGACTGACATGGATAGATTGCTCGAACTGTCGATCGGATACGCCCTCGTGTGCGTTCTCCTGGCGATGCTGTTTTGCACGGCGCGTCTGATAATCGGTCCTTCGGCACACGACCGCGTGCTTGCGCTCGATACCGTATGGATGTGCTCGATGCTGCTGGCGCTGGTTCTGGGAATACGCCTCGGGAGCGAGGCGTATTTCGACGCCGCGATGCTGATTGCGCTACTTGGTTTTGTGTCGACGATTGCGATTGCCAAGTTCTTGATGCGAGGGGAGGTCATAGAATGAACGATGTCGACAGCCTTCCGATGTGGGGCGCACTCCCGGCCGCGTTGCTGCTGATCCTGGGCGGCACCATTGTCCTGATCGGTTCACTTGGATTGCTGCGCCTGCCGTCCTTCTACCAAAGAATTCACGGCCCTGCGATTACCATCACGCTTGGGGCAGGATGCATCCTCATTGCTTCAATGATCTACTTTTCGGTACTGCAATCCCGTCCAGTGATCCACGAGTTGATTATTACGGCATTCGTGTTCATGACATCCCCGGTTGTGACGATGATGATCATGCGCGCAGCGGTGTATCGCGATCTGCGTGCCGGCCGGCAGGACATGGATGCATCAGCCCGGGAAATATTTCGCTTTCCTCGCAAGTGATGAGGTGAGGCCGGAGTCGGACTCATTGCGGAACAGCGGCCGGGAGGAATCATTTGCCTGCCATGGCTGCCGCATACGAAAAGGGTGTACGATCAACTTGGTCCGCAGCAGAAATACGGCCATCGTTCATGCGCCTTGATGTCGCGCAGGAAAGGCTTTTCTCGAGTGATGGTCTTGGGTATGTCGATTTGATGCGCCCGCTTTCCTTTGCATAGCGTCATCGCGATAGTGTGCGCCCAACCGGAGCGATGATATGCCGCCAATTCAGAACGTTCTGATCGCCACCGATTTTTCCGAGCGTGCCGCATTCGCTGAAGAACGCGCAGCCATGCTTTGCAAGCAGCATCAATGCAGCAAAGCCGAATTGATGACGGTAAAGGAAGCAGGGGAGCCGGAAACGCTTGCACTCGTCAACAACATGAGTGTCGCTTCAGCGGAAGATCTCATCACGCATGCCGCCCGGCAGGAATTGCATGAACGGTCGGCTACGTTATCGGACAATTTCGGTGTCGATTTCGACCTTTCAGTCAGATTTGGAAAACCGGCCTGGGAGATTGCCGGCAGAGGGGAAGAGCTGGCGGCTGACCTGATTGTCCTGGGCGCCCATGGCGGCAACTTCTTCACGGATCTTTTCCTGGGCAATACGGCAGACAGGCTGATCCGGTTGTGCAAGCGCCCTATGCTTACCGTTAAAAACGAACCCTCATTGCCTTATAGCCGTATTCTGGTGCCGGTTGATTTTTCAGAGGAATCCGATCAGGCGGCGCGCGTCGCGCTTTGCATTGCACCGGAAGCCAGTATTACCTTTCTTCATGCGTACGATGTGCAAATACGTTATGCGAGCGTGACTCAGGAAGTCATTCACCATTATCGTCGAGAGGCGCGCGAAAATGCCCGCCTGTCTCTCAATCGCTTCATTGAAGATCTCGATGCCGCCGACAGGCTTGTGTCCCGTGTCATTATTTTTGGCGTTCCCAGCGCCGTGGTGCGTGACTATGCGGAGAAAATGCAGCCGGATCTCATTGTCATGGGCAAGCATGGGCGTTCCCGCGTGGAAGAGATGATCATCGGCAGCGTTACCCGCGATACGATCGACCAGACTCACTGCGACATCCTCGTCGTACCTCCTTTTCCGGTCCTTGCTCAATCCGGAAATGTGCGATGACCGTTCATGGCGCCTTGCAGTGCCGGGCATGGCATAGGAAAGAACAGATCGAAGCGGAAAGCGTTCAGCGGCCGGCATCGGACTTGATGCCGGCCTTCCTTTTCATGTTGCATGCCCGCCACCATTTGAAGATGGCATTGCCGGCACTTATGGAAACACCAGCACCGGAACCATCGACTTGCGAATGACTTCCTGCGTCAGGCTTTCGCTGAACAGCGTATCGAGTACACCCATCTTTCCCCGAGTCGCCATGACGATGACATCGCATTGGAACTCTCTGACCGCTTCAAGTATTTCTTCGTCCGGAAGCCGGGACAGTGATACGACGGCTTCGCATCGGACGTTCATGGCTTCTGCATGATCAAGCACCTTCTGTACATGGGCTTTGGCATCATGCATGCGCATGTCTTCCACTGTCCTGCCGGTCTTTACCGAGTCGGCGTCCGCGCCATTGAACAGGCGTGGTTCGGCGACTGACAGGACGATCAGCCTGCCGGACGTCAGTTTTGCAAGGTCAATTGCGGCCTGCATGGGTTTATAGGACTGCATTGAGCCATCGACTGGCATCAATATTGATCTGAACATGACATTCTCCCTCCTGATACACAGGATTAAATACACAGGACCAAATACACAGGATCACGATTGCCGTACTCGACCTCCGTAAAGCAGGTCCGAGCATTTTGGCGATGGAAATGCGCTGCAGTGCGCACGGCGTGCGCCTGCAGGCGAAGCAACCTGATGTGCAACGCTATGCGCGTGGAGGGGGAAAGGCCTTGGGCAGAACAATGGAGATGTACGGCGAAATCATGACGAATGGTGGTGCTGCATCATCCTTGCCGCCTTCGTCCGCAATCTGGATGGAGACATAGTCCGACATTTCTTCAATGGACGGAATCACGTCCGTGTCACTTGGGGCGAGCTTCCCGAGTTGGGCGACATCAGCCGCGAGCGGCTCCGGATTTCCGGCCCGCTCGTTGAGTGATGCCGCCTTCGTTACTTCAACCGGACCCGCACCGACCGCTACAACGCAGCCCTGGGCGGCGAAAACGAACAGCAGGATTGCTATCAGAATGTTTTTCATCACGCACGACGTCATTCCGGATTCCTTTAAGAAGTGGGACTAACGCGGCATCAAAAGATTCACTTCCAATTGCTCTTCGGTGAATGAACGGACATAAGCAAAAGTGCAAACCCGCGCGTCACTTTCCTTGTGCGCCGATGAACTCGCGGTAGCCGCGTGCGCGCAGTTCGCAGGCAGGGCAGGAGCCGCAACCATAGCCCCAGTCATGCAGGGCGCCGCGTTCCCCAAGGTAACAGGTGTGTGATTCCGCGCGGATCAGATCAATCAGCGCCTGTCCGCCGAGATCTTGCGCAAGCCTCCAGGTGGCCGCCTTGTCGATCCACATCAGCGGCGTTTCGAGCTTCAGCCTGGTTGCCATGCCGAGGTTCAGCGCAACCTGCAACGCCTTGATCGTGTCGTCGCGGCAATCGGGGTAGCCGGAGAAATCGGTTTCGCACATGCCGCCCACCAGCACATCCAGCCCGCGCCGGTAAGCCACCGTGGCTGCCACGGTGAGGAACAGAAGGTTGCGGCCGGGAACGAAGGTATTGGGCAAACCGTTTTCCTGCATGGCGATGGCGACATCGCTGGTCAGGGCCGTGTCGGAAATCTTGCCGATCAGCGAAAGATCGATCAGGTGGTCGTCGCCCAGCCGGCTGTCCCAGTCGGAGGAGAGCATGCGCATCTTCTGCAGAAGCGTCGGGCGGACGGCGAGTTCGATCGCGTGGCGCTGGCCGTAGTCGAAGCCGATGGTTTCCACCCTGGCGTAGCGGTTCAGCGCCCAGGCGAGGCAGGTAGCGGAATCCTGGCCGCCGCTGAACAGGACCAGGGCCTTGTTGGAGAGTGTCATGATGGTCGGAATGGAAATGGGGCCTGCCGGACGGCAAGGCCAATTTCCGCATTTTAGCGCCTGCCGTTGCGGTACCTCCGCGACGGGTCAGGAGGCGCTTCGATTGGCCTTCTTGAGCGTTTGCTCGATGAAGTCGCCGTTGTCGTCGGAGAAGCGCAGGCGCACCGGATACCATTCCAACGCGGGTGCAAGCCAGATATCGAGCTGCTGGTCGCGCGAATCCGGTCGCGGCGCGCGGGAAATATGGATGGTGTCCAGCTCGCCAGCCTGGGTGCTGATTTTTTCCTGTGTGACGACCTTGAAGGTCCATGGTTCGGCATCGCTCTGGCCGGCGACCACGAAACGCCATTCAATGCCCGGCTTGATCCTGGTGTTGGCGGCGCGGGCAATCGCGACCAGTTGCCAGACGGCGCTCGTGCGGTCCTGCTCGCCGCCGACAATCGGCTGGGTGTCCTGTGATTTGGAAAAGCGGATCAGGCCGGCGTCGCGGTCAAACGATGTGGTGATCTTGTCTTTCCGGAGGCGTTTTTCGGTGAACATCTCCGGAACCAGGCCATGGTTGTCAACCTGCCCCTCGCTGCGGGATTCGAGAATCTTGCCGACCACCATTGCACGGACCTCGCTCGAAACAGCGAATTTCTTTCCTTCGTGCATCCATCGCACCGTCGCGTCGCCGTCAACGGTGATGCCGCGTTGCTTTGCGTTGATGTGGTACATGAGTTCCGCTGACGGCGGGAGGCTGACCTTGTAGTTCGCCGGGTCAGGTTGTGCCACCGCACCGTGCATGAGCGTGCTTGCGACTAACAGAAGAATGCCGTGAGGCAGGGAAATGAAGTTCATCAATCTATAGCGGATGGGTTGGATAGCGTCAGGTTAGACAGCGACATATCGAGATAATCTCCATTTGCCTCGGAATAACGCAATTTCACCGGAAACCATTGCTGCTGCGGCGCCAGCCATATATCGAGCTTGCGTTCGTACGAGCCGGGATGGGGAATGCGGGTCACGTGCCATGCCTTGACCAGCCCGACGCCGGTATGGATTTCCTCCATGCCAAGTATGCGGATCTTCCAGGTCTCCGCATTGCGCGTACCGGCAACGAATAACGAAATCTCGGAATCCGGCACGAATCGTTCGGGATCGCCCCGGCCGATGGCGGCCAATTGCCAGATCACGCTGGCGCGGTCCTGTTCGCCGCCCTTGCGGGGATAGGATGCGCTCGATGCGGAAAAGGTAATTTCATTGCGTTCCCGGTGGAAATGCGTATTGGTTTCCGCGCGATTGCGCGGCTTCTCGCCATAGATCACCGGGGAGACGCCGAACGCATCCAGTTGCCCTTCGCTGCGGAAGTCCAGCACGGTGAAAAATGCCACCTTGGCCTTTCCGGCAATCTGATAGGCATCGCCGGCCGCATGCCATTTGATCATGCCGCTGCCGTAATACGTGATGCCTTTGACCAGCGCTTCCACATCGTACTCAAGCTCCGCGGAGGGCAGCGGCGCCACAACATAACGTGGTTCCTGCTCGAGCGGCAGCTTGATGTCGGGGAGAGGCGGCGGCTCGTCCACGGAAGCCTGCGCCTGGTCGGCAATCTCCGGAGCGATCTCCGGCGCGGCCGCCGTCACGGGCGACTCGTCCTGGGTCGTCAACACCGTTGCAGCAGGCGGCTGCGCGGGTGCGTCGGCTGGACGCGGCGGCCTGGGGCGCTTCGCCGGGGGCTTGGGCGCGGGCTCCGGTGGCGTCGCGGCAGCGGGTGGCGCGACCGGGGGAGCAAGCAACTGGGTGGTGATGACGGGCGCATCCTCGACATCGAATGCGGGCAGGCCGATGCGGCTATCGGCCCAGCGAAAGACGATCAGGTGCAGCAGCAGGGATGCGACGACCAGCACGAACGCCCGCCGGGAGCGGCGGCTGCGTACCTGCGCTTGCTCCACGGAGAAATGCGTCGTTGCCATGGCGGTAGTGTAGCAATGGATGCCGCCGCGATGTTGCCGGCGTGACCGGAAAAAGCCTTGATGTGCCGCTATCGTTGCGTGTTTGGCGCTCATCCGGACGGCTTTACCATTTTGCTAATCCTGGTTATCTGCTACGCTGCAAATTATTTATGAGGAGAGCGCGATGCCGAAATCAGACATGCCGAATATCCCTGGAATGGGCGCAATGACCGACTCGCTCGATTTCGTCAAGAACCTGTGGGGCAGCATGGGTATTCCCGGCATGAACATGCCGGGGGCGAATGTTTCAAGCATGAATATTCCGGGCATGAGCATGCCGGGAATGGTTATGCCGACCCTGTCGGTGGAAGAAATCCGGAAAAAGATTTCCGATCTGAAGGCGGTCGAATCCTGGCTGGAACTGAATATGAACATGTTGCGCGGCACGATACAGGCACTGGAAGTGCAGGCCGCCACCATCGCAACGCTGCAGTCGATGGGCGATGCACTCAGCGCGTCGATGCAGGGCGCCCAGAACGGCCAGGCGAACGGCAAGCACAAGACACCCGACGCCGATGCGTCCGCGCCGGGCGCCAAGCCGGCGCAGAAAGCCTCGTCCGCACCCCAGCCCACCGGGAAAGACCAGGCCGATGCCGCCAGCCTGACGGCGCCGCTGGTGAATGCGGCCGCATGGTGGAACATGCTGCAGGACCAGTTCAAACAGGCGGTGAACAATGCCGCCACGGCCGCCGACAAGCCCGCCGTAAAGAACAACGGCTCGGCCAACGGCAAGGCAGCCGAGGCACCGAAAGCCAGGCCGGAAGAGGAAGCACCGCCGGCGGCAAAAACCCGCCGCAAGCCGGCGAAGTAGCAAGGCGGGGAAAAGGGCCGGCGGATTCAGGGTGGCGGACTTGCCGCCACCTTCAGCTTCCCGGCAACCAGCAGGCTCAGCAATCCGCAGGCAACGGCAAGATACCCTACCAGGTTGAAATGCAGCACCTGTCCGGCGCTGCCTTGCCGGATGATCAGTCCCGCCACCAGCGTCGCCAGTCCCGACGTCATCATCTGCACCGATGCCGACAGGCTCATGAACGTTCCCCGTATCTGCGGCGCGGCAGCCCCGGTGATCATCGCCATGCCCGGCACCATGCGACCCGGCACGAGGATGAAAAATACCGTCGAATTGATCAGCACCACCCACCACGGCACCGGCACCAGGTGCGTCGTCACGAGCACCGGGATGAAGGATGCGCATGCCACCCAGCGAAAGGTTCGCAGTTTGCCGTACTTGTCCGCCAGCCGGCCGATCAGCCGCGATGTGAAAAAGGTGGCGGCACCGCCGCACAGGTACACCACGGTGAGAAAGCTTTCCGGCATGCCGACATTGGTCGTCATGTAGAGGGCGATATACGGGATGACGGTGAACCCCGCCATCATCATCAGCCCGACGAACAGGAATGCTTTCAGGTGGTTCGGCTCTTTCGCCACGGCGTAGATCTGCTCGAATACATTGCCCAGCCGCGGGCGTTCGAGATGCGCGGTCAGGTTCGGCAACTGCCTGTAAGCGACGATCAGGATGACGCATGACAGCGCGACAATGAAGAAGAAGGGCGCACGCCAGCCGAGCATCGGCATGTGGTTGGTCAGCAGCAGGCCGAGCGGAACCCCGGCCACCGTCGACAGCGCGAAGGCCGCCATCACCGTACCCATTGCCCGGCCGCGCCGCTCGAAGGGAATCAAGTCCGCCACCATGGTCTGCACCATCGCGCCGAGAATCCCGCCAAATGCACCGGCGAGCGCCCGCGCCACCAGCAGCAGAGTGAAGTTCGGTGCCAGGCCGCAGCAGAGCGTCGCGATGATGAACAGCGTGTACAGGGTCAGCATCAGCTTGCGGCGGTCGAAGCGATCGATGTAGGTGGCGGCCAGCAGCCCCGATGCGGCGGCGGTGAAGGTATAGGACGACAGCAGCAGCCCGAACTGATTGGTGTCGATGGCCAGCACGCGGATCAGCTGCGGGCCGAGCGGCATCATGATCATGAAATCGAGGATGTGGGTGAACTGGATGCCGGCAAGGATCAGCAGGATCAGGCGTTCGTTCTGTACGGAATCGGATGGGGTGGGGGTATTCAAGAGAGTGTGTGCAAGGTGCGTAGCCGGACCGGCAGCTTAACAGCGATACCGATTCTTTTCCCGCCGATACGAAATGAAGGCCCGCCTGCCTGCCTTCATGGTGATGAATGCGTTACTGCTATTTATGCAGATCGCCCGTCATCCGGTTGACCGTGTTGAAAAATGCATCCATGGCAAATGGCTTGACCAGTACTTCCATGTTCGGCGGAAGCGCTTCCTTGCCGATGACGGATTGTTCCGCGTACCCGGTGATGAACAATACCTTGAGATCAGGACGGAATTGCCGCGCCGCATTGGCAAGCTGGCGGCCATTCATGCCGCCCGGCAGGCCGATATCAGTGACGAGCAGGTCGATCTGCGGTGTGCTCTCGATTGCAGCCATCCCTTCCTGTGCGTTCGATGCGGCCAGCGGCGCATACCCAAGATGTTCCAGCATGTCGGTGAGCAGGTCGCGGAGCGCGGGTTCATCGTCGACCACCAGGACGGTCAACTGCTTGTCAGTTGCACGGGGAATCGCTTCCGCCAGGATGTCGGGAGCGGCTGCCTCGCCGGTCGCGTGCCGCGGCAGGTAGAGCTTGATGGTCGTTCCCATGCCGATCCGGGAATCGATGGTGACATAGCCGTCCGACTGTTTCATGAAGCCGTGCACCATGGATAGTCCAAGTCCGGTGCCTTCGCCGAAGGGCTTGGTGGTGAAGAACGGCTCGAATGCGTGTTCGATCACCTCGGGCGTCATGCCGGTGCCGGTATCCGTCACGCTCAGCAGTACGTAATCCCCCGCCTGCACATGCGACCCGAGAACGGCTTCTGCTTCCCGCGCCGGCATGTTCTTCGTCCTGATGGTGATTTTGCCGCCGTCCGGCATGGCGTCGCGGGCATTGATCGACAGGTTCAGCAGGGCGTTCTCGAGCTGGTGCTGGTCGCACAGCGTCCACCAGAGCGCCGGCTCGACATGGGCCTCCACGGCGATGTTCGGACCGACGGTGCGCCGGATCAGCTCCTGCATCGATTGCACCAGCAGGGTCACATCCACGGGCTTGGGAACCAGCGTCTGGCGCCGGGCGAAAGCAAGAAGGCGATGCGTCAGTGCGGCGGCGCGCCGGGTCGACGACATGGCCGCATCCAGGTGCTGTCCCAGGTGTGCGGTCTGGTTCAGGCTGATACGCAGGCGCATCAGGTCGAGGTTGCCCATGATGCCCGCCAGCAGATTGTTGAAGTCGTGCGCGATGCCGCCGGTCAATTGCCCGATGGCCTCCATCTTCTGGGCCTGCCGCAATGCCTCTTCGGTCTGGCGCAGTGCCTCTATCTGGATGCGCTCGTTCGTCACGTCGCGCCCGACCAGGTACAGCAACTGGCCCTCCGGCGTTGCGGTCCAGGACAGCCATCGGTACGTGCCGTCCTTGTGACGGCTGCGCATGTCGTAACGGCTGATCGGCTGCCCGTCCGCCAGCCGTTCCATGATCTGCGCCAATTCAATTGACTGCTCGGGATGCGCGAGCGATGTGAAGGGCATTGCCTGCATGTCTTCTTCGGTCCAGCCCATGATGCTGGTGAAAGCGGGATTGCAGGACAGGAAATACCCCTGCACCGAGGCAACCGCCAATATGTCCTGGGACGTGCGCCAGATCCTGTCGCGTTCGAGCGTACGCTCGGCAATGCGTATTTCCAGGATCTCGTTCAGGCGCTTGAACGCGAGCTCCGCATCCTCGGCTTTTTTCTTCGCCAGCCGCAATTCCTCCTCATAGGTCCGCCTGCCGCGTGCATCCAGCAGCGTCGTTCTGATGAGACGGGGTGCTCCGGCGCTGTCGCGCTTGAGCTTGGAGTTGAGAAGAATGGGAATGCGCTTGCCGCCTTCGCACAGCAGCTCGAATGCCAGTTCCTTGACGAACCCCTGCATGATCAGCAACGGCCCGAAGTGCGTGTCGTAGAAGACCCTGCCGGCAACGGGCAGCAGTTCCTGGAAGCGTTTCTTTCCCAGCAGGGTGTCGCGGCTGTATCCGGTCCATTCGAGGAAGGTCGTGTTGACCTTGATGATGGTTCCATCCGGGAGCGTCGACAGGTATCCGCAGGGCGCCTCCTCATACAGTTCGTTGATATCTTCTTCAAACGGGCTGCCAGGCGACGGATTGTTTCCAGGGTCCGGCATAAATGTCATTTGTGCTGAAGATATTTCTTGATTTCAGTGACGGTTTCTTCCGGCGCGCTCAGGTTGGGGCAATGCCCGGTCGCCTTCAACTGCACGAAACTGCTGTTTCGCATCCGCGCATGCATATGCCGGCCCACTGCTTCGGGTGCGATGACGTCGTCGGCGCATTGCATGATCAGTGACGGCACCTGCAGTTTCGGCAATTCATCCCGCAGGTCGGAGAGAAAAGTCGTTCGGGCAAAATGCCCGGCGATCACCGGGTCGGTCCGGCAGAAGCTGTTTTCCAGTTCGCCGGCAAGCGAGGGCTGGTCCGCATTGCCCATGATCGCCGGCGCCATGGCGCTCGACCAGCCGAGATAATTGGTATCGAGGAATTCGAGCATCTGGTCGATATCGCTGCGTTCGAAACCGCCGGTGTAGTCGCCATCGTTGATATAGCTGGGAGAGGGGCCCACGAGCACCAGCCTGTCGAACAGTTCGGGCGCTTCGATCGCGGCCAGCACGCCGATCATGGCGCTCACGGAATGACCCACGAAGATGGCTCCGGTACTTTGCACTGCACGCAATATCTCGTTGATGTCCTGTGCGTAACCATGCAGGGTACTGTATTTTTCCGCATCGAATTGCGAGAGGTCGGAACCGCCCGCGCCGACATTGTCGAATACGACAACCCTGTAGTCGTCCTCGAACGCGGGAGCGACGAACCGCCACATGTTGTGGTCGCAGCCGAACCCGTGTGCGAAGAGCATGGTTTGCGTACCCTTGCCCGACACCTTTACGTTGTTTCTCCTGAATATCGATATCTGCGCTTCACCAGTCATGGATGCTCCCGTCGGAATGGATTCGGTTGACGCCATGCGTAATGCATGGTGCGTGTTGCTGAAGAATTGATGATCCGATCCCGATCCAAAGGGTTCGCGAGACGAAGCATCAGCCGAGCCGATGCTCCCGTCGTATCGAACGACAATGTCAAGGTCAGAAGTGATGACGCATTCATAAGTTCCCGGTTTCGTTCCGGTCGGACTTTGTTTTGCAAACGAAAAATGGGCTGCACATCAATGCGAATCGGCAACCCGGCAAACCGCGCCGGAGTGTCGACGGTTTCAGGTCAGGCCGATTTGCCACCCTTTCGATGTGCCTTCGGCTTCGGTCTGGTGGCGGCGTCATTACGGCCAGTGAACTCGCGGTTGCCTCTGGGCGATGACTTGTCGCCGGCATTCTTTTCGCTCACCCTTCTGTCGCCGCCTTTCTTCGGCGCGGAAAACGGCACCTTGTCCCTTGCAGAAGCGCGGTCCGCCGGCTTCTGTCCATCGGCGCTGGAAAGGCGCAATTGCTGTCCGGCGACGACGACGGTCTGCAACTGATCGAATACCTCCTTCGGCATGCCTTCCGGCAGATCGAGCAGGCTGAAATCGTCGAAGATCTCGATGCGGCCGATATATTTCGCCTCCAGCCCCGCTTCGTTGGCGATCGCGCCCACGATGTTCGCCGGCTTGACGCCGTGCGCATGACCGACTTCGATGCGGTAGGGCTGCATGCCGACATTCGATTTACGGTCCGCCTTGTCCTTGCGTGCAGGTTTGTCGGCATGATCGCCAGTATCGTCGCCGGTCCTCTTGTCCGCCGCATGTGCCTTGCCGAAGGTCCGCTTTCCCTCATTTGCCGGCGGCTCGCCTTCGCGGCTGATGTGCAGCTGCCGGCCCGCAACCCATACCGTCTTGAGTTGATGGAGCACCTCGTCCGGCATGCTGTCCGGGAGATCGACGGTGCTGTAGTCATCGTAGATTTCGATCCGGCCGATGTACTTCGAATCCAGCCCTGCTTCATTGGCGATGGCGCCCACGACATTGCCCGGCTTGACGCCATGCGTATGGCCGACTTCAATGCGGAAAGTCTGCATTCCGGCATCCGGCGGGCGCGCAACCCGTTCCTTGCGCGGCGAAGCCGGGCGCTCGGCGAAATCCTTGCGCTCCATGCGTTCGGACCGTCCCGCCGGTCCAGGCCGGTCGTCGGACCAGGAACGTTCGGCCTGCGGTTCGCGCTTGTTTTTCTCCAGCAGCAGCGGCATATCGCCGCGCGCCAGCTTTGCCAGGGCGGCGGCGATCTCAAGTGCCGGAACATTATGCTCGCGCTCATAGTCTTCGATCAGCGACTGGAACACCTCCAGGCCGCCGGAAGCAAGGGCGTCGCTGATCTGGTCCTTGAACTTCGCGATGCGCACATCGTTGACGGCCTGGATAGTCGGCAATTCCAGCATCGATATCGGCTGGCGGGTGGCGCGCTCGATGGCCTTGAGAAGATTTTTTTCGCGCGGCGCGATGAACAGGATCGCTTCGCCGCTGCGACCGGCGCGGCCGGTACGGCCGATGCGATGCGTATAGCTCTCCGGATCGTGCGGCACGTCGTAGTTGATCACATGGCTGATGCGCTCCACATCCAGCCCGCGTGCCGCCACATCCGTCGCCACCAGGATATCGATCTTGCCGTCCTTGAGCTGCTGGATGGTCCGTTCGCGCTGCTGCTGCACGATATCGCCGTTGATCGCGGCAGCCGAAAATCCGCGCGCCTGCAATTTCCCCGCCAGTTCCTCTGTGGCCAGTTTCGTCCGCGCGAAGATGATCATGCCGTCGAAGGATTCCGCTTCGAGGATGCGTGTCAGCGCATCGAGCTTATGCATGCCGCTGACCAGCCAGTATCGCTGGCGGATATTGTCGGCGGTGCCCGTCTTGGCTGCGATGGTGACCTCGGCGGGATCGCGAAGATAGGTCTGGGCAATGCGCTTGATCGCCGACGGCATGGTCGCGGAGAAGAGGGCGGTCTGCCGTGATGCCGGGGTTTTTTGCAGGATGGTCTCGACATCGTCGATGAATCCCATGCGCAGCATCTCGTCCGCCTCATCGAGCACCAGGGTCTTGATTTTCGAGAGGTCGAGCGAATTCTTTTCCAGGTGATCGATTACACGTCCCGGCGTGCCGACGACGACATGCACGCCGCGCCGCAGCGCGCTCAGTTGCGGACCGTAGCTCTGGCCGCCGTAGATCGGCAGCACATGAAAACCGGGGATGTAGGTGGCATAGCGTTGAAACGCTTCCGCCACCTGGATGGCGAGTTCGCGGGTCGGTGCCAGTACCAGCGCTTGCGGTGCGCTTTGGCGGATATCGATGCGGCCGAGGATTGGCAGCGCGAAGGCCGCCGTCTTGCCGGTACCGGTCTGCGCCTGCCCGAGCACGTCGCGGTTGCTTAGCAGAATGGGAATGGTGGCGGCCTGGATCGGCGACGGCGTTTCATAACCGAGTTCATTGAGCACCCGCAGCAGCGGTTCGCTCAGATTCAGCTCGGAAAAAAGGGGAAAGGATGATTCGGACATGGCTTGCTCACAGGATTTTTTCCGCGAATTGCGAAAAGATTTTGACAGAGTTTACTCTCTTGCCGAGTGAGGGTGAAAAATCACGTTGCTGCTGCGACCGCTAAAACTTGTCCAGCGACACTGCGCCGTTCCATTCCTCATCCAGCGATTCTTCAGCAGCGGCGGCTGCAACACGCTGGAGCAGGCGTATTGCAGCCAGGTCGCCGGGCTTCCGGGCAAGTATCTGCTCAAACGCCCTGGTGCTTTCTTCCCATCGCCTGGACCGGAATGCATCGATCGCCCGGCTGCTCAGCTCGCACAATGCGGCATCGTCGCAGGGCGTGAATACACCGACCGGTTCCGTCTTGCCCTTGACGATCACTACATCGAGATGGCGCAGGCGATGACGGTCGGAGAGGCGCGACACCGTCTCGTCGGAAATCAGGATAGAGGAGCCGAACGCCTTGTTGGCCCCTTCAAGGCGGGCGGCGAGGTTGACCGCGTCGCCGATGGCGGTATAGGAAAAGCGCGATTCCGATCCGACATTGCCGACCACCACCTTGCCGGTATGAACGCCGATGCGCATCGCGATCTCGGGAAGACCCCGGGCGCGGAGGCGCTGCATCAGGTTTTCCATCGCGGCCAGCATATCGACCGCCGCGTCGACCGCATGCTGCGCATGGGCGTCGTCGGCCAGCGGCGCTCCCCAGAATGCCATGATGGCGTCGCCGATGAATTTATCGACCGTGCCGCCGTCGCGGTGAATGATCGGCGTCATGGCGTTGAAATACTCGGTCAGGACTTCGACGGTCTGCTCCGCGCTCAGCTGCTCCGACATCGTGGTGAAGTTCGCGAGATCGGTAAACATCAGGGTCACTTCGCGCACCTCGCCGCCGAGCCGCAGCATCTCCGGCTGCTCGACCAGTTTTGCCACCACCTGCGACGGAACGTACTGCGAGAACATCGTCCTGATCTGCATTGCGCGCCTGCGTGCCAGCGCATAGCTCATCAGCCCGGACACGCCATAGGCGGCGATGATCGCGGCCACCGGAAACAGCGGCGGCAGCCAGCGCTTCCCATGGACGAACAGCAGCAGCGATACCAGGATCACCGTCGCGATCATTGTCAGCGCCAGCGCGGCCGTCGTGGCGGGATGCGCATTCGAGACGCTGTACAGCAGCAGGAGGACCAGCAGCAGTGTGACGGCGATGATGGGCCCGTCGGGCACCGGTTGCAACCCGCCGCCGGTAAGCTGGTTGCTCAGCAGGTTGGCCTGCACCTCGACGCCGGGGAAGAGCCGGTCGCCGGCATCGATGACCGCGAAGGGTGAATTGAACATATCGACCTGCGAGTTTCGCAGCTCGCTCGCCGTGCGCACCGAGCGGCCGACCAGCACGATCTTGTCCTTGAAGTATCCGGGCGGCAGCAGACCCGGCACCAGCGCCTGATAGTAGGACAGGGTATCGAAGGTGCCGCGCGGCCCGGCGTATTCGATCATGTTCGCCGGCGTGCCGGCGTCCGCGGGAACCAGGCGTCCCATGTGCAAGGCGCCAAGCGCCGCAAGGCGCGATGCGAAGCCGTCGTCGCGCCATTCATGCCAGCGCACCACGAAGTCATCGTCCGGCACGACGCCTGCGAAGCCGGCGATCGCCCCGGCGTCGAGGAGCGACCGGATGGGACGAACATCGGTCCAGATGGTCGCATTGCCGCTTTCGACCATCTCACGCGATGCGGCGAGCACCACCTTGCCCGAGCCGGCGATCGCTTTCGCCAGCGCCTCGTCGTCGTCCTTCTTCGACGGCTCGGCGAACACCACGTCGAAACCGACCGCTGCCGCGCCGTCGGCAAGCACCCGTTCGATCACCCTTGCGTGGAAACGCCGCGGAAAGGGCCACTGCGTCTGCAGTTCCTGGAAGGTCGGTTCATCGATCGCGAGGATCACGACCGGCACCGGTGCGACGCGCGGCGCGGTGACCGAGGTGTAGAAATCGAAGGTCTTGAACTCCATCGCGTGCCACGGCCGGCCGAGCGACAGGGCCCAGACGAGCAGCACGGCAAGCAGCCCGGCGGCGAACTGGAGACCGTGCTTTTTCATGTTGCGGATCGATGGTTGTCGCAGGCGGCGGGCACGAGACCTCTAGAAACGGTAACGCACATCGATCGTGTATCGCGCGGTCTGCCGGGGCGACTTCTTACCCCACAGGTTCAGCGCTGCGAAGCCGACCGTCCAGCGCTTCTCGGGCGACTCCCACATGGCGAGCAGGTCGCCGCTCCAGCTTGCCGGCAGGGCGGTGAGATTCTGCTGTTCCTCGAAACGCTCCGACCGGTAGACCATGCGTCCGCTCAGGTAGAGCCCGTTGGGACCGGCCCAGGTGGTGCCGACCACGAAGGTATGGCGCGGCACGAACGGTATTCGCTTGCCGGTCACCTGTCCGGACGGTTCGTCGCTGCTGTCGTAGAAACTGGACGTCTGCTGGTGATGGTATTTCAGGTAACCGGACCAGTCCTGCCGGAATATGCGATTGATGCCGGCGGAAAGGCTGCGCAGCGTGCCGCGCTCGAAATCCGGCGATTCCTCCAGCACATCGACGGTCGACAGGTTCAGGGTCTGGGCATTGCGCAATTGTTCGAGGAAGGGCAGGCTGGGCGTGCGCAGGTCGACCCCCAATGTACCCGGATTGTTGACCCGCGCATGGTCGGCCTTGAAGGTGAGGAAGGTCCGATCGTTCGCGGTCCAGCCCACCTGCGCGACACTGCGCTTCATCCGGCCGCCGGCCTGCACAAGACGGTCCTCGACGGGAATGCCGGCGGTTTCGACGTTGTTCAATGTACCGACGCTGGATGGCCGCAGCCAGTCCTGGTAGGCGGCGCGCACGATGACGTTGTCGTTGGGACGCAGCACGATGCCGAGGCGCGGGGTGACGCGGTTGCGGGTTTCATCCTTGCTTTCCGCGACGGTTTCGTCGATTTCGGTTAGCTGTGTGAGAATCCGGGTGCTTCCATCCACCTTTTCACGGACGCGATTGAACACCAGTGCGCCATCGAATGCGACCTGCTTCGAAAGCTCGTGTTGAGTGGAAAGCGTCAGCGCGGAGAAACGGCGGTCGATGCGATTCGACCCGCCAAATACCAGCAGGTCCTCGAACAGCATGTCCGGGTCCTCGGGAAACGTTCCTGCGATAAGACCTGCCGCGCCGACCTCGTTGTATTGCGATTCCTTCACATGCTCCAGTCCGATGGATATCCGCGTCCTGGCATTGATGTCGGCGGTATGCCGCAGCTGGATATCGTTGAATTTCTTGTCCGGTGCACCCGCGAGGCCCAGCAAACCGACCATGCCGTTCTGAATGAACACGGTAGGTAAGTTGGAGAACGACATTTTTTCCTTCGCATTGCCGACCATGAACCAGGTCTGGGAGGTTGGCGACCACCGATACGACAAGCCGATGGCGTTTTGGCGCGTGACGTAGTCGGCCGTGCTGGAAAGGTTGTCGCCTTCCACCTCGAACAGGTTATTGCGGCCGCGAAGCTTGGCATCGAAATCGTTGTGGTAGGCGAATATACCGAGGCTGTCCGTCAGCTTGGTGCCAAGACCGGCGGTCGTCACGTTCGCCCGTACATCAAAGGCGTCTCCGTCAAGGACCAGTTTCGGCAGGTCCGGTGCGCCGACCGGGATCGGCATCTGGTGTCCGATGGCCCGCTGATGCTGCAGGAAATACGCGACCGGCGCGACCGAATTGTTGAGCCCGTTGACTGTCAGCGACGGCGTGGCAAGGCGCGCGAATTCCTTGTCGTACACCATATCAACCGCACCATAATTTCCGGACCGCTGCAGCAGCGTGGAAAAACGGTTGCTGGCGCCGAAGGCCAGCGGATCGGTCAGGAAGCCCTGGAACAGTTTCGAGTTCTTGTTGAACTCGCCGGCATAGCGGTCGGCAAGGAAAAGGTGGCTGCCGCCCCAGTAGGGGTAATCGCTTTGCTGCGCGATTTCCAGCGCCCAATCCTCCAGCCCGAAATACGCCAGCGAGGCGCCGAGGTTGGCGCTGCCCTTCTGGTCGTTGGCGAGCTGGTTAAGCGACTTCAGGTAGGGCAGGCGTTTCACTGCGTCGCGCGATGCCTGCACCGCTTCGCCGGGCCGCGACAGGTCGGTATAAATCTGCGACAGCAGCATGTACGGGACCGGGTCCTTGTCGTCCAGTTCGCTTGCCTGCAGCAGGGTCGATATCGCATCCTGACGGCGGCCGAGCTGGTAGTAGGCAACGGCGGTGTAAGTCTTGGCCCGCGCATAGCGCGGCTCCATGACGCCGGCGCGCAGGAAGGCGTCGAGCGCCGCGTCGGGCTGGCCCTGTTTCAACCGCAGCAGACCTTGCGCGGTGAGTGCGAGGTAATCGGACGGGTTCTGCGACAAGGCTTCGGCGAGCGTCTTCTCGGCATCGGCGAAGCGGTTGATGAAGGTATCGAGCATGCCGAGCTCGCCGCGGTAGCCGGCGCCGCGCGGATTCAGTTCCAGCGCTTTCGTCAGGTTGTCGCGGGCGGGCGTGGTGTCCTCGCGCTCGGTATGCGCACTGCCGAGGCCGAACCATCCTCGGTCGTCGTCCGGCGCGAGCCGTGTCGCCTGCGCGTAGGCGCCCACCGTGCCGTCGGCATCGCCCTTGCGCCGCGCGATTTCGCCCCGCGCGAGCTGCAGGTTGATGTTGTCGATTTCGCGTGCCTGCGCCAGCGTGCGTTCGCTTTCCTCGACCCGGTCGCTCAGGAGCTGCACTCGGGCCAGCTGGGACAGCAGGTCGACATTTCCGGGCAAGCGTTGCAGGCCCTTTTGCAACACTGCCGCCGCGCCGTCCATGTCGCCGGTCACCATGCCGATATCCGACAACAGCAAATATGCTGCGGCGGGACGATCGCCTTCCTGCGCGAGCAGGCCGGTCAATTGCGTGCGCGCACCGGTCAGATCGCCGGACAGGATGCGGCCGGCGGCGGAGAGGATGACGGACCAGGTCCGGTCGGCCGCATTGGCCAGCGCGGATTCGGCCTTGGCGACATCGCCTTTTGCCAGCGCGTCCCTCACCGGCGCCAGACGCGCCGGCAGATCTGAAGTCCGGATATGACGCAACGGATCGGCGGTGAGGGCATTCACCCACTGCACACGGTCACGCGGATTGGAAAGCAGGATCTTGACCGGCGCCTTGCCCACTTCGGCGATGGCGGCTTCGTTCTTCGTCACGGTGACGCTGCCCTGGGCATTGAAAAAGTCCACCGTCCCCGACAGCACGGTCAGCATGGTCTTGCCGGCCGGGTCGACATCGAGTTCCCAGTCGGTGCCGCGGATCGCCGCGGTGGCGGCGGGAGATTCGAGATTCAGCCGGCTGTCCGACGCGCGCTTGCTCTGCATCCAGGCACGGCCGACCGACAGGGTGAGGGTCGTGACCGGTTGCGCAGGCGTTGCGACGCCCTTGATCTGCAATACGGAATTTTCATGCAGGCGGATCTGCGTCTGGTCGGCGAAGAGGAGTGCCATTTTTGATGCCGTGGCAGTGCGCACGAATGCGCCGGCCGCCAGCGCCTGCCGGATCTGCGCTGCAGTCCATGCGGCGCGCGCATCCTGGCGTTGTTCTCCCTTGCCCTGCAGATCCAGGATTTCGGCGCTCGACCCGGGCGGCATTGCCGCCTGTACCCACACCGGCATGTGCAGCGCTGCCGCCAGCGCAAGCTTTCTCTTCAACTTTGCCACGTGACTTCCCCTGTCCCAGGTTGATGCGGCCCCGACGTCGGTAAGTAAGGGGGGCGGCTATGGGCGTTGTCGTGCCCTGTTGTTTTTATGTTTATTTATTCCGATTTGTTGATACCTTTTCGTTTCTTTTCGGAACCGAAAAGTGTTCGAATTATATAGGGCAAGAATCACAAAAAACCGTCAACGTAGCGCTATTGCTCGCATAAATGCCTGTTATTGCCTGATGCACCTTCGGGTGCTATCTTTTCGTACTTCGGAATGTTGCATCTAGTCAACGTTGACGGTTCATGTTTT
Organism: Noviherbaspirillum sp.; assembly: GCF_036846085.1. Lineage (NCBI taxonomy): Bacteria > Pseudomonadati > Pseudomonadota > Betaproteobacteria > Burkholderiales > Oxalobacteraceae > Noviherbaspirillum > Noviherbaspirillum sp. The sequence continues at coordinate 66,973 of NZ_DAIUCO010000002.1, forward strand.
CATGCTCCGTTCGCCCGGCGGCGCACACAGAGTCCTGTCTAAAAATAAAGAATTTCGGTCCCTTGGAGAGCAAGCTTCATGAAACACGTGCAATTGATGGACGACGTCCATTTCTACGATCTACTCATGTCCGTGCTTCGCGACCTGTTCGGCGACTTCTGCGAGGATGACCTGGCAAAGCTTCTGCCGCGCCTGCAGACGGTCGAGCTTGCGGCGGGCGATGTGCTGATGCGCCAGGGCGATCCCTCGGACTCGATGTTCATCGTTCTCTCCGGCCGCCTGCGCGCCTATATCGCTTCCGAGGAGGGCGGCACCACGCTCATCGGCGAGCTCGGGCGCGGCGATCCGCTCGGCGAGATGGGCATCATCAGCGGCACGCCACGCCGCGCCAGCATCCAGGCCATCCGGGATTGCGTACTGGTGCGCCTGGCCGCGGAAGATTTCGAGGAAGTGCTGGTCTCCTGGCCGAAGGTCGCGCTGCCGCTGACGCGCAAGCTGCTCGAGCGCCAGGCACGCAGCAACCAGCCGCCGGTCACACAGCGCAAGATCGTCAATCTCTGCGTCCTGCCGATCCATGACTTCAGCGGCGAAGTCGGCCTTGTCTCATCGGTTTGCACTCGCCTGCGCAAGGAGCTTGAAAGCGTCATCGCCCGCGCCGCGCATGGTGCCGGTGCCGCCACCGGCGTCGCGCTGTATCACCCGACGACTCTGCCGGCGGAATTCGCGAACGGGCGCTGGGAAGCCTCGGAGGAATCGCACCGCAAGCTGCTCATGTGGCTGGACACGCAGGAACAGGCGCACGCGATGCAGGTGTTCGTGGCCGATGACGGCGACAGCGCCTGGACGCGGCTCTGCATCCGGCACGCGGACCAGATCCTGCTGCTGGCGGACGCCGACGGCGACGCCGCACCCGGCGGAATCGAACAACGCTATCTCACGCCCGGCAATTACCTCAGCCAGGCCACCCAGACATTGATGCTGCTGCATCCGTCCTCGCGGCGCGCGCCGTCCGGCACCGCGCGCTGGCTGGATGCGCGACCGCATATCGATACCCTCGGCCACTCCCATTACCACCTGCGGCGCAACACCGACGGTGACTGGGCGCGTGTGGCCCGCATCCTCAGCGGCAACGCCGTCGGCCTCGTGCTGGCGGGCGGCGGCGCGCGCGGCTTTTCGCAGATCGGCATCATGCAGGCGCTCGAAGAGCAGGGCATTACCTGGGACTATGCCGGCGGCACCAGCATCGGCGCTGTGATGGCCGCCTACGCGGCGATGGACCTGCCGTCGTCGCAGGTGCAGGCGCTGGCGCGCAAGTCGTTTTCCAAGAACCCGACCGGCGACTTCAACTGGCTGCCGCTGATGTCGATGATGCGCGGACGCCGCCTGCAGCGCGTGATCCGCGACGCGGTCATCGACGTCATGGGCGGCGAGGGCGGTATCGAAGACCTGTGGAAACCGTTCTTCTGCATCGCGTCCAATTATTCGCGCGCCCGCGCCGACATCCTGCACAAGGGACCGCTGGCGCTGATGCTCACCGCCAGCGTGTCGATCCCGGCGGCGCTGCCGCCGGTGCTGTGGAAGGGCGACCTTCTCACGGACGGCGGCACCTTCAACAACTATCCGGTCGACATCATGCGCGAGCTCGGCGCGTCGAAAGTCATTGGCGTCGACCTGCGCCGCGACCGCTACCGGCCGCTGGAATTCGGCCAGATGCCGAGCGCCGAAAGCCTGCTGATCGACCGCATCACCCGCGGCCGCAAGACGCAGCGCTTCCGCGGCATCCCGTCACTGCCGACGGTGGTGTTCAACGTCGCGGCCATGGCCAGCATGGCGCACGACAAGCGCATGCGCGAACTGGTCGACCTGCAGTTCAATCCCGATGTGTCGCGCGTCGGCATGCTGGAATGGGAAGCCTTCGACCGGGTGCTTGATATTGGCTTGAAGCACGGGCGGGAAATGCTTGGGGCGGTGGAGACGGGCGAGCTGCTGGGCGGACTGCAGGCGTTGAGCGGGAATGCTGCAACGGCAACTGCCGGCATCGATACTGGCGTGTCGACCGGTAAGACAGTGCCGGTCCCGCAGACAGCATCATTGTAGAAATGGTCGGTTGTTCAATGCTGCTTTCAAGAGTAATGGCTTTAGCACATTACCAATGGCGCATTCGATAGCATTGCCGTGAACACAAACGATATGTTCGCAAGGATCTCTTCCGGATGCATATGCCGATGACCTGGGGCTTCCTGCTTGCGATCCCGGTGATCGCATAACCCTTACCGCTTTCCTCGTCCAAGATAAATCCACGATAGCAGCGCGGCGATCCCTGCAGCGGAGACCAGGCATCCCAGCGCCGTGACCGAATCAGACGGCAGCCGGGTGATGATGTAGCTGCCTGCCGATCCCGCGCCCATCCTCAGGCAGCTGATCAGCGCGGCCGCCGAGCCGACCAGCAGCGGTGCGGCGCTCAGGCCGCCGATGGTGGCGGTCGGCATCACAAGGCCATTGCCGGCGCCGAAGAGCACCATCGGAATGGCGACCGCCCAGGGGCCGGGCGATGTCCACAGCGACAATCCGACGATCAGCATGCCGGACGCAATGAACAGCACGCAGCCCGCCTCGATCAGCGTTTCCGCTTTCGTATGCAAGGCGATGCGGGTGGTCGTGAAGGTGCCCATCATGAAGCCGAGTGCCGGCATTGCGGCGTAGATGCCGTAGTCGGCGGGGCTGACGTCCATGTGTCCGATGAGCAGTACCGGTGCGCCGGTCTGGTAGGTGAAGAGGCCGACCGCGCCGCACATCACGGGCAGCGTGTACACATGGAACTTGCGCATGCCGAGCAGGCCGACATAGCTGACCAGCATCGACCAATGGCTGTTGACGAAGCGCTTCTGGCTGGGCAGCGTCTCGACGAGCCGCCGCGCAGCGAGGACAAGCAGCGCCATCGCGAACAATGCCACCACGAAAAAATTCGCCCGCCAGCCGAACAGTTCCTGCATGTAGCCGCCGAACAGGGGCGCGAGCATCGGGGAGATGGCGACTGCCATCGATACCTGCGCCGCCGCCTTCGCCGCCACCTGGCCGTTCAATGCATCCTTGACCATCGAGCGCGACAGGACCAGTCCGCCGCTTGCACCGATGCCCTGCAGGAGCCGTGCCGCCAGCAGCATCGGCACGGTTGTCGAGAGCACGGCGGCGACGCTGCCGATGAAGAAGACGGCCAGCATGAGCAGCGCCACCGGCCGCCGGCCGAGGC